>DAIDHX010000203.1 GCA_027451885.1 Planctomycetales bacterium | reverse complement strand
CAGGGGCTGGCGAAGTGCAACCTGGCAAGCGTATCGAGGGGCGCAGTGGTCTGCTCGCCACCACACTCCCTTTCCCGATTCACCTACTCGTTCATCAGGGTAACGCGCCTTTGGATTCCCGAACTGAGGTCGCATTCCAATCGCGCGATTTCTCGGCGCAACTCACTTCTAATACAAGAATTAAAAATTCCGAAAAAAATCTCGGCCCCTCCATTGTGGCGCGTCCATCGCGGCCCAGGCGCTTGACCGGGAGACTCTCATCGTCTATCGTGAATTAACGATAGAAGGGGAGGTCGAGCATGGCCGCGAAGCGTGGCTACAGGGATGCGGAACAGGGGCGGGCTCAAGAGCGGCTTCGGGCCGGCGCGGAGCTGGCCGGGTTCGCGAAGGCTTTAGGGCACCCCGCGCGGGTGGAGATCGTCCGCTTCTTGCTGGCGCGCGATTCGTGCATGTGCGGCGATCTGGTCGATCATCTGCCGCTGGCGCAATCGACGGTGTCGCAACACCTGCGGATTCTCAAGGAGGCGGGTCTGATCCAGGGCGCGATCGACGGCCCGCGGGTCTGCTATTGCGTGGCGCCGCGGGCGCTGGCGCGGTTTCAAGGGCTCGTGGCCGATTTGCGACCGGGCCCCGGCTTGGCCGATCGTGAGTGCGAGGCATAGCGCCACTTCATGAATATAAGTGCACGTGATACGCTCCATCCTGGGATCGCGGACCATTTGAGCGGGCTCGAGGCGACGGGCGGGATCGCCTTCCTTGCCGCCGCGGAGGATCTTGGTGCATGGCTTCACGGCGGCCGCGCTCGGGGCGAAAGCCTCGAGGTCGTCGTGGTCTGTACGGGCAATTCACGGCGGAGCATGCTCGGTGCGATGATGGGCAACGCCGCGGCGTCTTACCTGGGTCTGCCCGCGGTCCGCTTCCTGAGCGCTGGCACCAGCCCAAGCGCGTTCCATGCGCGGACGATCCAGGCGCTTCGAGCGATCGGGTTTGAGGTGGCGCCGACCGGGGACGAAGCGCCGCGGGGACCGGAGGGGCTGGCGAACCCCCGGTACCTCGTCCGCTGGGGTACGAATCCCGATCAGCGGTTGCTGGAGTATTCCAAGGTTCTGGGCGACCCCGCGCTCCCTCGCGAAGGCTTTGCGGCGGTCATGGTCTGCTCCCAAGCCGACGCCGGTTGTCCGATCGTCCCGGGCGCTCGGATACGCACGAGCGCCCCCTACCCCGATCCCAAATCCGCCGACGGAACGGCCCAGGAAGCCGAGCGCTACGCTCTGACCCGCGACGCCCTGGCTCGTTTGTTCCTCGCGGCTGTGCGCAAGTGTATCTAACGTGCAATTACACAAAAGATACTTACACTACATCACTCGCCTTACTTTGCCCACCACGATGGAGCTCCCGCGGATGAATGTGTTTGAGCGATACCTGAGCCTTTGGGTCGCGGTTTGCATGGCGGCGGGGGTTGGTCTGGGACGCCTGGCGCCGGACTTGATCGCCAAGATTCGCGGCCTGGAGTTCGGCGCGGGGTCGCGGATCAACGCCCCGATCGCCCTGCTCGTCTGGGTGATGATCGTGCCGATGATGCTCAGGATCGACTTCAGAGCGCTCGCGCGGGTAGGCCGCGATCCCAAGGGGCTCTTGATCACGCTGTTCGTGAACTGGGTGGTGAAGCCGTTCAGCATGGCGTTTCTGGGCTGGCTGTTCTTCAAGCATTTGTTTCTGCCGATCGTCGGGTTGGAGCTGGCCGACCAGTACACGGCGGGGGTGATCATCCTGGCGGCCGCCCCGTGCACGGCGATGGTCTTCGTCTGGAGCTATCTCGCGGGCGGCGACCCGGCGTACACGCTGGTGCAGGTTTCGGTGAACGACCTGGTGATGTTGGTCTTGTTCGCCCCGATCGTGCGGTTTCTGGTGAGTGGGGCCTCGGGGCTGGAGGTGCCTTTCCAGGTGCTCTTCATGTCGCTGCTGGTCTTCGTGGTGATCCCGCTCGTGATCGGCATGTTTCTCAGATGGCGGCTGGTGCGAACGCGGGGCCTGGAATGGTT
>DAIDHX010000202.1 GCA_027451885.1 Planctomycetales bacterium | reverse complement strand
CAGAGCGCAGCCTCTGAAGTCCGCACCCCAACCCTGTTCGGCGAACTGATCATCATGATCGTATATCTGCCGATCCTCACTCTAGAGGGCGTGGAAGGGAAGCTGTTCCGCCCAATGGCGCTCACGGTGGTCTTCGCCCTGGCGGCGTCAATGGTGCTCTCGCTTACGCTCATGCCGGTGCTGGCCGCGCTGGGGTTGCCCCATCGCGCAAGCCCCCGCGAGACCTTCGTTGACCGCGCGGCCCACCGGCTGTTCCAGCCCCTGCTCGGCCTGGGTCTGCGCTTTCCACACGCCACTCTGCTCGTGATCGCCGCGATCACGATCGTGACCTCGGTCCTGGGATCGCGGCTGGGCTCGGAATTCGTGCCGCGGCTAAGCGAGGGCGCGATCGTCATGACGACCGTGCGGCCCGCAAGCGTGGGACCCGCCGAGGCCGTCGACTATACAACCCGGCTGGAGCAGATGCTCAAGACCCAGTTCCCCGATGAGGTCGACCGAATCTGGAGCCCCGTCGGCACGCCCGAAATCGCCATCGACCAGATGGGATTCCAGGTAACCGACGTGTACATCACTCTCAAACCCCGCGCGCGCTGGACACGGGCGCAAACGCAAACCGAACTCGTCGAGGCCATGTCCCGCCAGACCGAGCGCTGGCCCGGGCTGGTTGCCATTTACAGCCAGCCAATCGAGTTTCGCGCCAACGAGATGATTGCCGGAATCACCACCGATCTCGGGATCAAGATCTTTGGCACGAACCTCGAGGTTCTCAAATCCAGCGCCGCGGCGATTGAGCGCGTGCTCCGGGAGATTCCCGGCGCTGCGGACGTGACGACGGAGCAAGTGACTGGGCTGCCCGTGCTCCAGATCGAGATCGATCGCGATGCGCTTTCGCGGCATGGCGTCGCCGCGCGCCAGGTTCTGGACGCGGTTCGAGCGATCGGCGGCATCGTGGTGGGCGAGGTCGTTGAGCCGGACAGGCGCTTTCCGCTGGCGGTTCGCCTGCCCGAGTCGATGCGCGGCTCACCCCAGGCGCTCGAGAAGATCCTGATCCCCACATCGGCCGGCGGCCGAATCCCTCTCACCCAGCTCGCGCACCCGCGTAGAACCACCGGGCCGGCCACGATCCACCGTGAATGGGGGCTGCGGCGAATCGTCGTGGAGGCCAACATCCGCGGCCGAGATCTTGGGTCGTTTGTCGAGGAGGCCCAGCAGCGGATCGCACGCGATGTCACCTTGCCCGTCGGCTACCACCTGGAATGGGGTGGGCAGTTCGAGCATCTCATCCGCGCGGAGAGCCGGCTCCTTTTCGTCGTGCCGCTGGCGCTTGCGCTTGTGCTCAGCCTGCTCTATCTCACGTTTCGCTCGCTGCGTGACGCGCTCATGATCTCAAGCGGAGTGCTCTTCGCCCGCGCGGGGGGCGTGCTGGGCCTGTGGTACATGGGGCTCCCGTTTACGATCTCGGCCGGAGTTGGGTTCATCGCGCTTGCGGGGGCTTCGATGCTCGAGGGGCTGGTTCTGGTGAGCGCGATCCGGGAGCGGATGGCGCAAGGGGCGTCGAAGCGAGAGGCAATCGAACAGGCGAGACTGAGCCGGCTGCGTCCCGTGCTCATGACCGGAACGGTCGCGGCGCTCGGGTTTGTGCCGATGATGCTCTCGACGGGGATTGGTTCGGAAGTCCAGCGCCCGCTTGCGACGGTCGTCGTCTTCGGCATGGCGTGCGATACGTTCCTGACCATGCTTGCGTTACCGGTGCTCTATCTGCTTTTCGGCAAGGGTCCTGACATGGAGAAAACCGAAGTCCCCGGGTTGCCGGAAGATCCAGGCGCGCACGCCTGGCCCGCGGCCCGGAACCTTGAATCAAGCTGAATTCCCACCCCGCGCCTGGCGTCTACCGCAAGAGGCGCAGCGGGAACGAAAGGCCATCGAACGGAGTCGATGCCATGCGGTACCAAACAGCGGTTGCGGGTTTCGTACTGGTGCTGGATCTCTGCGTCATGGGCGAGCATGCCAGGGCGCAGGCGTTCCTGGCGGACGACATCGTGATCATCTCGAAGGGCCAACGTGCCAGGGAGCAGGCCAGAACCGAGACTCAGCTCGGCCCCATCCTCGGCGGCGCATCGAGCCTATTCGGCCTGAACCCGCGAGCGACTGGAGCCGCGAGTCGCACCTGGCGACTGGCCCCGGCGGGCGTTTTGACCGCGGCCGCGATGGGTTCTCAGGGCATCGCCGCACAGCCGCAACCGCCCGGCATCGCTCCACCCGCCGCGCTCCACTCTCAAAACGCCCCTCGTTATGGTCCGATGGAAGCCCCCAGCCCGGCCGACGAAGGCCCCGCCAATGGACTCACACTCGACCAGGCGATCGATCGGCTGGTGCACGCAAGTTACAACCTGCGCGGCAAATTCCAGGAAATCCCCCAGGCCGAGGCCGATGTGATCTCCGCGGGTCTGCGCGCCAACCCGCTTCTCTTCTTCAGCGCGGACAGCGTTCCCTATGGCAGCTACTCCCCCCAGCGACCGGGGAATATTGGATACGGCGTCACATGGGTCCAGCCGCTTGACCTCAACGGCAAACGCGCTGCCCGGCTGGGTGTGGCAGAACGCGCTCGCCTGGTTCTCCAGGCGCAGTATCAGGACGCCGTCCGGCTCGAGATCGATAATCTCTACACCGCGTTCGTGGATGTGCTGAACGCACGCGAGACAGTGCGGTCGATCAAGGCAAGTCTTGCCGTTCTCGACAGGGCGCTGGCCTCGATCGAGCAACAGGAGCGCAAGGGAGAGCTGCCCGCGACCGCCGTGGATGACGCGGCGATTCAACGCGAGACCGCCGCAATGGCGCTTGACCAGGCCATCGCGGTGCAGCGTCAAACCAAACGCGTGCTGGCGACGCTGCTCGCGATTCCCTCGAACGAAGCCGATGCTCTCGAGGTCCGCGGCGCAATCCGGATCGAAACGCCCAACCTGCCTCCCATCGACGAGCTCACACGCGTTGCGCTCGGCCTTCGCCCCGACCTGATCGCATACCGGCTCGGCGTCAACCGCGCGGAGGCCGATGTCAAGCTGGCGCGGGCCAATCGCTTCGAGGACGTCTTTCTCCTCTACACTCCCTTCGCATTACAGAACAACTCCCCCGAAGGACAGCAAAACGCCACCTCATGGAGCCTGGGCGTGCTGGCCTCGCTGCCGATTGTAAATCGCAATCAGGGCAATATCCTCCGCGCGCAGGAAAACGTCGTGCAGACCAAAATCCTGCTCTCCGGCCTCGAGCAACAGGCAATCGCCGAGGTCGAGCGTGCGGTGATTGAGTACAACGCCACGCTCGCGGCCGTGAAACGCATCGAACGCAGCATTCTTCCACGCGCAAAACGCGCCCGTGACGCACGCGATCGCCTCTTCGCCGCGGGACAGGAAAACCTCATGACGGCCCTCAGCGCACAGCGGACTTACCAGGACGCCGTGCGCCAGTACGTCGACTCGCTCCTGGCGCATCGCCGCAGCATGCTGCGGCTCAACACCGCGCTTGGACAGAGGCTCTTGCCCTAGCGCCGTGCGCCCGCACTCGCCCCAGCCGCGCCCACGCCAGGAAACGCCCGGGACCACAAGCCGGGACGCTACTTGCCCTTCTCAGAACCAACCACCATCTCGCCGTTCATCGCCTTCCAGTGTCCAGGAAATGTGCAAATATAAGGATATCGACCTGGCTTCAGGGGTGCGCGGAAGTAGATGATCGACTGCTCCTGCGAACCCACAAGCCCGCTGTGGTACAGCACAAGCGGCGTCCGCGGGATGTAATGCCTGAGCCCCGCGTCCGGCTCGGCGATGAGCGCATCGGCCAGCTTGCCCACCGGCTCCATGGCCCCCTGCGCCAGCAGGGCCCAGTTGTGGGGGACGACGTCGGGATTGACGAAGATCAGCTTGATCGGCTCGCCCGGGCGCACGCGGAAGGACCGCGTCAGGTAGCTCAGGTTCTTACCCGCCTCAATCGTCACAGCGCGGGAGCCGGCGATCGGGTCGCGCCAGGGCACAGGGTCCGGGCGTCTGGAAAGCGCAGCCATGTCGGCCAGAATGGGGTGCGCGGCGATCGTACGCTTCACGGGGCGATATTGCTCATATCCGGTGAAGGGCGCGCCCAGGCGGTGAATTGTCGCGAACACGTCGATCGGCCGGCCAGCGTCCAGAGCCAGATGCAAATGAAGCTGGTTCACCGGCTGGATTTCCGGGATTTCGAGAAAGATCGCATGGCCGTCCTCGAGTGCGATCGCGCGCGTGACCTCGAGCCGGTCATGCCCCGGCGTGCCAGGATGCCGGGTCGAGAACTCCGGCGAGCCATAGCTCGGCCCATAGCGATAGTTCCACGCCTGCACAAAAGCCGCCTGAGGCGCCAGCCGCGATGCGTCGATGGCTCCCGAAAACCGCACGAGCAGACCGTTTTCGCAGGCGTGGACCATGGTCGGCAGGAGCACCGGCCCGCCGGTGTAGCGCACGCGTGAGAGACAGCCCGTCTCGGTCGTGTAGGTGCCCCAGCCCGCCGAGCCCACGGCGTAAAGCTGGCCGTCGCCTGGGCAAAACGCACCCCGGTGCACGCCGGAGGCGAACTGGCCCGGCAGCGGCACGATCGCCCCCTGCGCCTGGCCGTCGACCTCATCCTCCATTAGCAGAAAATGCGTCCCGGCGCCGAACGAGAAGTGCACGAGCTTGCCCCCGAGCGGGCCCCAGCGGTCGTCGGGAACCAGCACCTGCGATGCGCTCGAGTTGTCGAGCCCGCGCGGCAGGTAGACCAGCGGCAGATCCGGCGGCGCATGGCCGCGCGGCCCACGGTAGCCAAAGTGCTCGCCCTCCTTCGCAAGGCCGATGAGCGACGCCGGCGTCCACTCCCCTTCCGATGACGGCACCGTGATGCGATCCCGCGCGTCAATTCCCAGCCCGTCCGGATTCCGCACGCCCGTGGCAAAAACACGCGCGCTCGATCCGTCCTCCGAAAACTGCAACACCCCCTGGTTGCTCGACGCCGTGTAGAACCGCCCCCGGCGGTCGACCACGAGCCCATTCACAAAGTCGTGCCCGGCCGGCGAGGTCACCTGTGCATTCGAAAAGCACTCGTAGAAATCAGCCTCGCCATCGCCATTGGCGTCGTGCAGGCGCGTGATCTCGTCACGCCCAATGACGTAGATCCGCCCGTCACGCACCACCAGCCCGCTCGCCTGATGCAATCCCGACGCAAACCGCCGCCAGGCGACGTGCTCGAGTTTCTCATCAAGCCCCGACACACGCCAGACGTCCCCCTGCAAGCTGCACACATAAGCCGTGCCATCGGCCTGAAAGCCAATCCCGCTCAGGAAAAACAGGGCATTCCAGGGGTTCTGGATCGGCGGCGTGATCTCATCGAGCACATACGGCCAGTCGCGCTTCACGCCCGGTTTGCCCCGGATGACGAGCGCCTGCGGCCACTGCGGCTTGCCGCCGGCCGCGATCTTCCCAAGCGGGTGCTGCGCCCGGGGCGCGACGATCCGCTCGAACTTGCCGTCCTTCACGGTCGGCGTATCAAAATAATCCACGCCCCCCAGGTTATACGCAAAGACGACCGACCCCCCGTCGCGATAGCAGCCCTGGTACCGAAACGGCACGACAGGCTTCGTTCCCGCGGGCCGGGGCAAGGACTGTCCGACCATGATCAACCCATCGAGCAGGCCGTAGCGATGGTCGCTGAACGTGACGAATCCACCTTTCCATACAGCTTCATACAAGAGCGTCTCGGGATTGAAGCAGCACGACAGACCCCCTTCGAGCTGCACGCAGATTCCCTTGGGCACCGTCACCCCCGCGCCCCGGAAGACGCCGCGCATCATCGAGCCGAGCCTGGTCTTTTGCCAGCGCGCGTCAGCCCAGGTGGTTTCATCCTGGTTGCCCCAGTGCCCCATGCGCCCGCCGTCGAGCCCCGGATACGCGGGCAGGAGCAGGTGCGAATAAGGGAGTGCGGCGAAGTGGATCGCCTCCTTGGTGTAGAAGTCATAGAGCCGGTCGCGATTGACGCGGGCTTGCCAGTCAGGCCAGTCGGCGGGAACGAGAGGCGCCCTGTTGTAAGTGAATTCCGCGGGGGCGATCGTGTGGGCGGCGAGCACGGCGGCGGTGTGGGAATGCGGATTGCCCAGCTCGAGCACGAACCGGACGAGGTCGCGCTTTTCCTCGGGCGTCATGGCGTCGGCAAGCCCGTCGGGCATGAGCGAGCCATCGTCGCGAATCGCCTCCACCTGGTCGGCCGCGATCGACTCAAGCGCCCCGGTGGCCGGGTTCCTGAGCGCGACCTTGCTGGGCGGCGACGCAACGCGATACCCCTGGTGCATGCGGCCGTCGATCGTGGCCACGGTCACCGCGCGGTAGCCCTCGGTGATCACGAGCCGCGGCCAGAGGATCGACGCCACGATCTCCTCAGGCTTGCGCGTGCGGTTGATCGCGCCCAGCTCCGGCCCGACCGAGCCGCCAACGTCTCCCACGCGATGGCATGACACACACGCGAAACGGGTCGACGCAAACACCGCAGCCCCCTTCGCGGCATCACCCCGGTTGCGGGCGTCCTCGACCAGGGCCCGCACACGGGCAGCGTCCGCGGCGGGAACGTTCGACCCAGTGCCCGCCGGTTTCGGCGGCACCGGCGTGCGCGGCCTCGGCCTGGGCCCAGGCGCATGGCCCCCAAGCTGCGGCACCAGCCAGTCGAGCCCGTCGAGATTGTCCTTGAGCCGCTCTTCCGCGTCGTCGTCGGTATGGCCAAGTATCCCAATCGGACCGCGATACCCGCTCCGCACAATCGTACGCAAAACCTCCAGGTCACGCTCCCCCTGGCCCAGCGGCAAGATCTTGCGCCCCACCCGATCCCCGCCAGGATCCATGCCGTTCAGGTTGATCGCCACCAGCCTCGGCTTGATCTTCGCCAGAATCTCCCCCAGCCGATCGAGATGCGCGTGGCCGTGATGCAGGTTGTAAACCATCCCCACGTTCTTCACGCCCCGGCGCTCGAGCGTTTCGATGATTGCAAGCTGGTTCTCCGGCTCGCCGAACCAGCCGCCATGATTATAAAGTGCAAGCGTACAGCCAATCTTCTCCGCCTCACGCGCGAGCGGCTCGAGCCTGGCGCACGCGGCCTCGACCCGCCTTGCCTGTTCCGCACCCGCCGCCCTGTCCGCGCCGAAGTCGAGCAGCACCCAGAGCTGAGCCTTCACCCCACGCTTGCCAAGCACGTCCAGAATCCGCCGCGACTCGCGATTGAGCTCCCCAGGCGCGACCCAGAACGCATCGAGCGACACATGATGGCGCTTCAGTGCGTCGATCTCCGCGTCGAAGCTGGGGATGTGCTCCGCGCGCCAGTCGTAGGCAAAGTGCTTGAATCCAAGCTTCTCGAGCATCGCCGCCCGCGCCTCGGGCGGGCGCTTCTTCGAATCGAACGGCACGATGCACCAGGCGATCAGGTTGTCACGCGCAAAAAGCGCGCTTGCCTCCGCCCCCTGCCCGCGCGCCTCGCTCGCCCACGCAGGCAGGCCCATCACTAACCCAATGGCAATCCCCGCGAAGAGCACAACCGTCTTCCATCGCTTCGAGTAACGCACGCTTTGTCTCCCGGGCCAGGCTTCAGCGGATTCAACAAATCTTATACAAAACCCGCAAGCGCGGAACAGAGCCCCCGGTCAACCGAAAGCGTGACGGTCCAGGGACAGGAAACGCGGATGCCAGGGACACGAAAAGCGGATGCTGTTCCTTGAGCAATTCAACACGGTCCTGTAAAAAATAAATGCTATCGTGGCGATGAGCTTGGTTGGCACAACGCACAAGCCGTGCGTTCAGGTTGGTTCATGGGTAGGACATCAAGGCGGAAGAATACGAAGTCCGGCATCGTCATCTTGAGATCACGATCCTGCGCACCGCGGCGCTGGGCCGGGCTTGAATGAGAACAGTGCTGGGACTGGCGTCGAATCCAGGGCGTTGCCTCCGGCTGGGATAACTGCGAACTGAAGCAGGTCCCCCCGCGATGGGGCGTAAGACGCAAACACACTCTGCATATTCTGTCCTGAGGCAAGGATCGCGATCGCGAGCGCTTGAGGATGGACCATCGACCACCAGGCTGACTGAACCCGATGGCGGGCAATCTGAGCGTGGAATTCAAGCCGGCGAGCTGGAGTTACGCCATGATTTTACCGTTTTGTCGCTTGCCGCAAGGGCGCTCGATCACCCATCGTCAGGCCACGAAAAGCAAACGCAGGGCGCGCGTCACACTCGATCAACTCGAGGATCGCCGTCTGCTCACGATCGCAATATACGGCAATGACGGCGCTGCGTTTTCCTATCTGAGCGCCTTCGCGGGAGTGGGCTTCGCGCTCAATCCCGTCGCCGAGATCACCGGGTCCTACAACGGCCAGGTCGACAACGCTCCTGGGGATTACAACGCACAGATCGACTGGGGCGACGGCAAGTCGTCCGCCGCACAGCTCACGGTGGATCCATTCACGGGATACGTCCTGGCCAAGGGTTCCCACGTTTACTCCGCGAAAGGCGACTATGACGTCACCGTGAATGTGACCGGTCCTGGCGGTCAAACGGCCAGCGCGACCACCAGCCAGGTGACGGTCACACCGCTGCCCGACGCGGCCTCGATTCCCCCCGACGTGCCCACGGACGAGGCGGGCGCGGAGCCGCTCGGCGATGTCTCGCTCGGTGTGTATGGCAACGGCGGCAGTGCGATCTCTTACCTGAGCGCGTTCACCGGAGTGGGGTTCTCGCTGAACCCGGTTGCCGAGGTCCAGGGATTTTACAACGGGCTCGATGACAAAACGCTCAGCGACTACCACGCCCAGATCAACTGGGGGGACAGTCCGACCTGGGACTCGAACGCCGCGCTCACCCTCGATTCCTCCACGGGCTTTGTGCTCGTCAAGGGTTCGCACAACTATCAGGCCTCGGGCACCTACGACATCACGGTCTACATCACGGGGCCGGATGGCCAGACCGCGAGCGCGACCACCAGCCAGGTGACGGTCACACCGCTGCCCGACGCGGCCTCGATTCCCCCCGACGTGCCCACGGACGAGGCGGGCGCGGAGCCGCTCGGCGATGTCTCGCTCGGTGTATACGGCAACGGCGGCAGTGCGATCTCCTATCTCACTGCCCTGGCGGGTGTCAGCCTCTCTCCGAGCCCCGTCGCGGAGGTTCAAGGATTCTACAACGGCCAGGAGGACAAAACACTCAGCGACTATCAGGCCCAGATCAACTGGGGCGACAGTCCGACGTGGGACACAAGCACAACTCTGGCGCTCGATTCGAGCACCGGTTTTGTGCAGGTTGAAGGCGATCATACGTATCAATCGCGTGGAACCTACGATGTGACCGTCTACATCACAGGTCCGGATGGCCAGACCGCGAGCGCTGTGACGTCCCAGGTCGAGGTAAGCGCGAATCCCGTCTCGGTCAGTCTGAACGCGCCCAGCGTGAACAATGCCAACGCAGCCTCGGAAGTCCCTTACGCGTTTAGCCTCAGCTTCCAGGACGGCGGGGGAATGATCTCCGCCTCATCGGTAGCAGCCGCCACGGTGCAGGTCGTGCCTCCACAAGGAGCGGCCGTCACGGCCGTTTTGGTCTCGCAACAGGCGACAGGCTCCACCGACGGCAGCGGCGATGGGTCGACGATCACCGCGAACTACCAGATTACACCGCCGAGCGGCGACTGGACCGGTGCTCCTCAGGGCTCTTACTCGGTCACTCTGACCGGATCACCCGTGACTGGCCTTTCCGGTGGCGAGGCACCGCCAGGGACCGTTGGCAACTTCGCCGTCAATCTCGCCGTGAAACTTGTGCTCGAGGTGGCACAGGCCGATACCAGCGTGCCGGAAGGCGGCACGATTTCCCTGGAGGTGCAGGCTGTGGGCCCATCGGGCAGCCCCGATCCGGGCGTGACCGGCACGGCGACCCTGATGCTCAACGGGCGGGTCGTTGACAACGTTTACCTGCAAAATGGGACCGGTTCCGCCACAATCACCGCTCCCGCCGCGCCAGGCCCGTACCAGCTCCAGGGCGACCTGAACAATCTGAATACGGGAAACACCGGGATCAACGTCGAAGCCGAACAACCCAGCACGAGCGAGATCCTCGGTTCAGCGGCAAACGCCGCGGGACAACTTGCCGAATTGCTCAAGGGACTGCTCGAGGAAGACCTCAAGGACCCAAATGAGGTCGCCCAGGCTGCACTCAAGGATCTCGAGGGTCTAAAGAATACCCTCGGCAAGGTCGTTCCCGTCCTGAATCTGGTCCCCCTGGCGCTTGACCTGGGCTCGCTGTGGAACGACGCGACCCAGAAGGCCAGTCCACAGAACCAGGCGCAGTTCGAGAAAGATTTCAGCAATGCGCTCAAGGAGGCTGTCGGCCTGGATGTTGCCTGGGGCGTCGCGTTGGGACTCGAGCTCAATCCGATCGGCGCGGTTGGCGGGTTCCTGCTGAATTCCTCGGTTCAGCAGGGAGTCAACGCCTTCTATGACACGTACCTGAAAGCGGGCGCGATGACGACCGCGGGCCAGCTCTACCAGGCATTCAAGGGGACGGGCAGCAGCGTGATTCTCTATGGCGGCGTCCAGTACGCTGCCGGCAGCGGCGACCCGCCCCCCTCGTTGGTCGTGGTTAACCCGCCAAACGCCGCTTCAGCACCGGCTGACCTCACCATCGCCGGCCAGGCGGTACACGCCCAGGCCGGGACCAGTTTCAATGGTGTCGTCGCCACGTTTCTCGACGCCTCCGGCAACACCAGCGCAAGCGCCTATAACGCCTACATCGCGTGGGGGGATGGCAATTTCACGCAGGGCACGGTCTCGGCCCTGCCGGGCGGCGGGTTCGAGGTGAGCGGGACCGACACATACACCGCCACGGGGCTCTATTCCGTGTGCGTGATCGTCACCAGCGCCAGCGGTAGCTCGGCGGCTGCCTACAACTCCGCCACGATCTACCCCGCCGGGCCAGCAGGCGCAACCCCCGCGCCTGTCGTAACCTTGCTTGCGCCCAATGTCACCGCGGTGAACGCCGACTGGCTCTCCCCCTACACGTTCAGCCTGGTTTACCAGGACGCGGCGATGGTCTCCTACTCCAGTCTCTCGGGCAGCACCGTCGAGGTCAAAACCCCCACCGGCACAGTGATCCCGGCCTCCGAGATCAGTACGCAGGCGCTCGGCAGCACGGACCAAAACGGCGACGCCACTACACTCATCGTGACCTACGAGATCACACCCCCGAGCGGTAACTGGTATGCCGCCGCCGCCGGAAACGAATCGGTCTTGCTCGGCGGGTCCGCGGTGACCGATCTCTCCGGACACCCCGTCACTCTCGGGAGTGTCGGCATGTTCCAGGCCGAGGCGCCCCCGACTCTCCAGGTTTCGCCTACCGCCGGAACCGATCCCAGCACAGGCGCAGCGGTGAGCAATTCCGAGACCCTCACCCTCAGTGGCCTGGCCGAGGCCGGCAGCATGGTCACCATCGACAACGGCTCGCTTGAACTGGGAACCACGAAGGCCGCGGCCGACGGGTCGTGGAGTTATGCGTATCACGCTCCCCAGAACGGCACGTACGACTTCACCGTCACATCGCGCAACACCGCAGGCAACACCAGCGCAGCCTCCGACAGCGTCGCCCTCGAAGTGGACACGGCAACTCCAACCAGCACGGTGGCCGCTCTACCAGCCGAAGCGCCGTCTGCCACCTTCGCCGTGAGCTGGTCCGGAAACGAAGGCACCAATGAACCTGGCATCACTTACTATAACGTTTACGTGTCAGACAACGGCGCGCCCTTCACCCTGTTCCAGGCTGACACCGTTGCCACCTCGGCCGTCTTCACCGGTCAAGCGGGGCATACCTACGCGTTTTACAGCGTTGCCACCGATTACGCGGGAAACGCCCAGCCGACGCCGGCCACGGCTCAGGCCATGACGACAGTACCGAATCCGCCGGCACCGCTCGTGACGGTGCAGTCCGCGGTAATCGAGACGATCAAGATCGGAACGGGCAAGAAAGCAAGGAAGCGAATGGCCATTCTCATTGAATTCACAGGCGCCCTGAGCGCTGGCGCTGCTGACAATTCCAGGGCGTACGAGCTCGCTCCGATCATCATGGTCAAGGCGTCGGGCAAGGGGAAACATCGCAAACCGGCGACGACGAAACTCGGCGTACCGGTGCCGGTGGCCTCGGCCATTTATGCCAGCGACCAGGTCACGCTCCTGCCTCTCGGCAAGCCTGCCCCATCGAAACCGAAAGAGCTCATCGTCAATGGCGCCCTGATCACCGACACGTCCGGCCGCGGGATCGACGGCGGCGGCACCGGGCAGTCCGGAAGCGACTACATCGCCACGATCCGCGGAACCCGCGTGACGGTAGGCGGGATACCACTCGCACGCATCCAGTGGATTCACAGGTGAGACATCCCCGCGCTTGCCTCCGCTCTTATGCCAAGATGCTTAAAGGACAGTCGTTGTAATGCTGGAGGGCTTCTCTTCGTCGTCCGCAGACGTTGGTCCACCCCTTGCACCGTCTCGGCGGGGGAAAAAAGATGCCTAAAGGACAGTCGTTGTAAAAAAGATGCCGTCGTTGTAAAAAAGATGCCTAAAGGACAGTCGTTGTAATGCTGGAGGGCTTCTCCTCGTCGTCCGCAGACGTTGCCTCACCCCGCTCACCGTCTCGGCGGGGCAAAATGCGTCAAAATCGGCCACGGAGAGCGACCTTGACCGGCGGAAGAGGCGAGAATTGGCGTCTTTTCCGCCGCCTCAGCGCGGAGACTCGCCTCGCATCCTCTATATAAAGGACGGTCGTCGAAGGACGGTCGTCGAGTCGTCGAAGGACGGTCGTCGTAATGCTTTGTAATGCTCAAAAGCCCACGTCTTCGGATTGGCAGGCTAGGCAAAGTGGTTTAGACTCAGGAAATTCCTGCACATGCGTGAGCTTGATGGATCGGGCGAGTGTCTCAGGTGCGGCCGGGGTATCGACCTGACTTCAGCGGCAGTGCCCGGAGAAGCTATGGCGACCAGGAACGGCAATCGAGGAGACAACGGCAATACACGAATCCGCTGCATCATGCTCGAAGCAGACGGCAACGCGGCGGATCTCCACCAGATCGCCCAAACGATCACCAGTGTGGTTCGCCCTACCAGGGCGTGAGTAGCAATGGAACAGAGCACCGGCGCAAGGGGGTTGTCGTGGGGGCCTGCTTCGACGATAGGCTCTCCCAGGCGGGTTCGAGCTCTCGCCCAGCACGCGCAATTCGTCCTTAAGAATCTCGCTTCGACGCTAGGCTGTCCCAGACGGGTTCGAGATCAGGCTCCCCAGTTTGTCGGCACTGAGACCGCGCCATGCGACTACCCCGGATGACGATGCGGCGGTGGATGATCGCGGTGGCGGTCGTTGGCCTGGTGATGGGCGTGATTGTCGTCGGCCTCCGGCTAAAGCGAAGGCGCGATTACTACCTGTCCCGCGCGCAGCACCACAACGCGATGGTGGACATCTATATCCGCAAGGGAGTCGCGACGCTCGATCAACGCTACCAGGGGCTCATCTTCTATCACTTAACAGCGGCCCGTAAATGCTGGCGTGCCGCCAGTTACCCCTGGCTCCCGGTCGAGCCCGACCCGCCGGAACCGGAGCGGCCGAAGCTGTCCA
>DAIDHX010000201.1 GCA_027451885.1 Planctomycetales bacterium | reverse complement strand
AGCGATTCAGGTTGTTGGGGTATTATCCAGTACTTGCCTGGCCTTGCATACCTTCTCCAGAATCTCATCGGGCATCGCCTTCCAGCGATAACCTTTGGTCCGATCGTTGTGGTGCTCGACGTACTCGATGATGGCTTGCTGAAGTTCTCGTACCGATCGAAACGATCCTCGTCGGATCCGCTTCTGTGTAAGTTCTCGAAACCAGCGCTCCACCAGGTTGAGTCACGAACGACTGGTCGGCGTGAAATGCATGTGGAGCCGAGGATGACGCGCCAGCCACCGCAGAACGCTGGGATGCTTGTGTGTGGCGTAATTGTCGGCCACGAGGTGGAGGTCGAGCGTGGGGTCGGTCGACGCGTCGATCTTCTTCAGAAACTTGATCCATTCCTGGTGGCGATGCCGCGACATGCACGCCTCAATCACAATTCCGTCGACGACGTCGAGAGCCGCGAACAGGGTTGTGGTCCCGAGCGTTCAGACAAAGCCTGTCCGAGCGACTGACGTGTCCACGCGGCTGACCCGACCGCAAGATCTGGAGCGTAATCCACGGCACCGGGATCAGCCACGCGCAGGCGAGGAAGGAGTTCCTCGTCTGATCATTGATGTGAGGAACTGCTCTCGAAAGCGTTCAGATGAAGTCTGTCCACGCGGCTGGTTTGTGGTTCCTGGACGTGTGGTTCCCTACATCGATCTTTCCATCGATGATGTTTTGGCCCGTCTGGATTCCGGTCCGCTTCGCGTGAAACAGGATCCAGCGATTCGGATGGGGCTCGGTCCTGTGATTGTCCCGCCCCGCGGATTCCGACCTTGCGACCCTCCGGGCGGCCGCTAGAATGTCGTTTGTGACGATGGGTCAAATGGGGCAAGGGGTAAGGGCGTGCGAGTCGGCTATTTCGATTGTTTTAGCGGGATCGCTGGCGACATGACCCTGGCGGCCCTGGTCGATGCGGGGGTCGATCCGCGCGCGATCCAGGACGCCACCGCCAGTCTTGGCCTGCCCGGCGTGCTCAAGTTCGAAACCGTTCGCCGGGGCGGTTTTCGCTCGACGTACGCGCGCGTTGAGGCCCCTGAGGAACACGCGCACCGGCACTGGCGGCATATCGAGGAAATGATCGACCGGAGCTCGATCACGCCCCGCCAGAAGGATCTGGCCAAGCGGATCTTTCTTAAGCTTGGCGAGGCTGAGGCCCGGGTGCATGGAGTGGATCTGTCCAAGATTCATTTTCACGAGGTTGGCGCGGTCGATTCGATCATCGACATCGTGGGCGCCGCGGTGGGGCTTGATTTGCTTGGCGTTGATCGCTTTGAAGCGAGCCCGGTTCCCACGGGGCGTGGGTTCGTGCGGGCTGCGCACGGGCGGATGCCGCTGCCCGCTCCCGCCACGGCGGAGCTCTTGCGTGGCGTGCCGCTCGCCGAGTCGACCATCGACGGCGAGATGACCACGCCCACCGGCGCGGCCATTCTGAGCACCGTGGTCGAGCGTTTCCACGCCTTGCCCGCCATGACGATCGAGGCCATCGGCCTGGGCGCTGGGACGCGTGAAACGGAGGGCCAGGCGAACATTTTGCGGTTATTTGTGGGGTCGGTCGACCTGCCGGCCTCGGCCGATCGCGTATGGGCGCTCGAGACCAATCTGGACGATTTGCCGGGTGAGCTTGTGGGCTACACGATGACGAAGCTCATGGAAGCCGGCGCGCTCGATGCGTTTCTCACGCCGATTCAGATGAAGAAGAACCGCCCTGGCGTGATGGTCTCGGTGCTTTGCGACGAGCCGCGGATCCCTGCGCTTGAGGAGATTTTGTTCCGCGAGACGTCGACGCTGGGCATTCGCCGTTACGCTGTGAGCCGGCACAAGCTCCGGCGGCAGGCAGTGACGATCGAGACCAAATTCGGGCCGATCAAGGGAAAGCTGGGGTGGGTGGGGGATCGCCCGCCGAGCTTTAGCCCGGAATACGACGATTGTGTGCGAGTGGCGACCGCGACGGGTCAGCCGCTGCGGGAGGTTTACGACGCTGCGCAGACGGCTTACGCTGCGCAGACGGCAGGCCGAACGGACGAGGCCAGGGGCGGCTGAGCCGCGAGCCCTTCGCACAGGCTTTGGCCGATCAAGGCGAGGGCGCAGGGAAGTTCAGGGAGGATCGATTCCATGACGCCGGAGTCCTCGATCGTGGTCGTCACGGCCGCGGCCATGTTCCTAGTGGGCGTGGCCTGTTCGCCGCTGGGGTGGGCAGCGTTGAAACGCAGAAGGTCGCGATTCGAGGATCACGTGCTCGAGCGTCTGGGGCTTCTTTCGCGGCGGATTCAGGAGCTGGAGAGCGAGCCGCGCACGCAGGCGCCTCGGAAACGTCCGGAGGATTCCCGCGGTTCAGCGCACGGGGAGCCGCGTACTCCGCCTTCGGTTTTGATATCGGTGCCGAATCTGGAACCCGCGGGCGTGGATCGCTCGGGTGCGGGCCAGAGCCTCGCCGAGCGTTATGCCGCCGTCTGGAAGCTCGCCGACCAGGGGGGCACCATCGAATCGATTAGCCGCGAGACCCAGACGCCGGTCGGTCAGATCGAGCTGATTCTCGGGCTCCGGCGTTCGCTTCAAACCCGCACAACATACTCCCATCCCCCCCACTCCACGCCCGGGCGCGAACGCGCGTAACAGCCATTTCCGCGAATCGCCGCGGCAGGTGCGAGGCTTCTTCATGACCCAGTTGCAATGGACCATCATCGCGACCCAGGCCGTGATTCTCGCAATCTGGCCGATGCGCTGGCTCGTCCTGCGCTGGGTGATCCGCAGACTCGACTGGGTCACGCCCGAGTCGCCCGGGTTCGAGGACGCCGACGCCCCGCTCGTGACCGCGATTCTGCCCGCACGGAATGAGGAGGCGAATCTGGAAGATTGCCTGAATTCGCTCCGCGCCCAGACCTACCCCCGCCTGGAGATCATCGTCGTCGACGATCGCAGCAGCGATCGTACAGCCGCGATCGCCGCTCAGGCTGCTCGAATCGACCCGCGTGTGCGCGTGCTCTCGATCAACGATCGCCCGCCAGGCTGGACGGGGAAGACATACGCCCTTTACAAGGCTGCGCCGCTGGCGCGTGGAAGCTGGCTCTGGTTCATGGACGCCGACACGCGGCACCACGCCAGGGCTCTCACCGTGATGATGGAGGTTGCGCGGGCGCAAGGGGCGTCGCTTGTGAGCATGCTCCCCGAACAGCGACTTGAGAGCTTCTGGGAGCGAATCACCCAGCCGATCGCGGGTGTGACGCTCATGCAGTCGTTCCCCACCTGGAAGATCCACGATCCGCGTTCCCCCGTGGCGTTTGCCAACGGGCAGTTCATCCTTGTCGAGCGAACCGCCTACGATTTAGCCGGCGGCCACGAGAAAGTCCGTGACCGCTTCGTGGAGGACATTGGTCTCGCGGGGCGGGTGAAATCGCTCGGCAGGCCGATCCGGCTGGCGTTCGCACGAGGGCTTGTCGAGTGCCGGATGTACGCGTCGCTGCCCGAGCTGGTGCGTGGCTGGAGCCGCATCCTCTACGACGCGCTCGACAGAAGTGCAGCGCGGATCGGTCTCAAGCTGCTCGACCCCATTGTCTTCTGCCAGTCGGCTCATGTCGCGGTGCTGGCGGCGATCGGCATGCTCGCCGCCGGCTGGTCAGGCGCGTTCCCGCTCACGCTCCTTGCACTCGCTTTAGTACAGCACATATTTATGTATCTTGTATTCCGGCAGGTTCATTCGATGTCCTCGCCTCGGCTCCAGCCGGCAATCTGGTATCCGCTCGGCAATCTGGTGGTCGATCTGATTCTTTGGCGGTCGCTCGTTTCCTGCTTTACCGGCAAGGTGGCCTGGCGCGGGGACCACTTTGTCGCCGCCGCGGCCGCCAGCGGCGCCGCCGAGGCGATTGCGCCAAAAGCCCATTGAATCCGCGCGCTGGACTCGGATAGATTGTAAAGAACGATCGCCACACAGTTTTATTTGATCATGTGCGATCGCTAGCTATCGGGCGTCCACTCCCGCATGGCTCGCTCCACGAAAGATTGCATTTAAATGGGCGGTTCTTGACTTCGATTGGCTGCCGCCCATGCCATGAACCGCGCGCGGTTTTTCTCCGAGTGCGAGTCCGTGGCCCAGGCGCCCTTAACGGCAGGGGCGCGTCATTCTCATGAGGGGACCGCTCACGATGAGCCGACAAATGCGAAGCGTAGTGATCGCGTCCGTCGTGATCGTTGTCGGCGGAGTCGCGTCGGTGATGGCTGTTTCGCGATCGATCCTTCCAAGTTCGCTAGCGAATGAGAGGAGCACTCAGGTGTCCGCGTCGAGCGAGCCGCAGTCGAAGTCTGCCAACAACGACGATCCCTGGAAGGCGAAGCTGACGCCGGAGCAGTATCACATCGTTCGCGAAAAGGGCACGGAGCGTGCCTTTACCGGCAAATACTGGAACCACAAGGAAGGCGGCGTCTACAAGTGCGTGTGTTGCAAGGCACTGCTATTTGACTCCGACCACAAGTACGACTCGGGGACAGGTTGGCCCAGCTTCACTCAGCCGGCCGAGGGGGCGAAGATCGACAAGTCGATCGACTTCAGCCTGTTCACGCAGCGGACCGAAGTTCTGTGCCACGCGTGCAACGCTCATCTGGGGCATGTGTTTGAAGACGGTCCTGCACCGACGGGTCTGAGGTATTGCATCAACAGCGCGTCGCTGGAATTCGAAGCGGGTGCGGTTCCCAAGGCCTCCGCGACCCTGAACCCACCTTCGTTCTGACCACACTCTTGCCGATCCCGCACTGCGAGAGTATTCTTTCGGTTAGGACAGAAATTCCAGACAGGCGAAGAAACTGTGACTCTGACACCCGCTGCGCGAAAGTTCGTCCTCCACTGGGGAGAGATGGGACAGGCCTGGGGCATCAATCGGACCATGGCGCAGGTCCACGCTCTTTTATTTATTTCGCCCCATCCCCTCGATGCGGAGGAGATCAGTCTTTTACTCGACGTCAGTCGATCCAACGTTTCGACCAGCTTGCGGGAGCTCATCACCTGGGGTGTGGTCAGGCGGGTGCATCTGATTGGCGATCGGCGCGATCGATTCGAGGCGCTCAAGGACGTCATGGAAACGTTCCGCGTGATCATGGCGGAGCGTAAGCGGCGCGAGATGGATCCAACCATTGCGTTGCTCGAGCACTGCGTGGTTGAGGCGGAGAAAGCCGGTCCGGTGGAGCAGTACACCCGGGACCAGCTTCAGAAGATGCTTGACTTTACGCGGATGTTGACGGGCTGGTACAGCCAGGTCGAGGAACTCTCGATGCCTGCGTTGAGCCGGCTATTTCGCGGGGGTGCGATGCTTGCCAAGCTCTTCGGCGGCGGCAAGGCGCCTGCGCCTGAGCCGAGCCTGGACGGTCGCAAGTCCAAGGCGAACGCCGCCGCATCCTGAGCGAGCCCGGTTTGTTGGGTCTGACACGCGCTTTTGGACCAGATCAAAATGGCGTGTTGGGATCGGCCTTGGGTACGGGTCGGGCAGGCGGCGGCGATGGTCTTGATCCGGGCGCAGTGGGCCTGGCCGCGGGCTGGGCGGCCGGCTGAGGCGCGGGCCTGGCGGCCTGTGGCGGACTGCTCGCCTGGTTTCTCATCGCCGCTGAACCGCGCTTCGAGGCGGACTTGGCGGCGGCGGCCTTGGCCGCTCGGCCGCGCTCGACCGCGTCGGCATAGGCCTTGGGCATCTCATCGTCCAGATAGCGATCGATCATCGCTTGCAAGTCGGCAAGCTCAGCCTGTGCCGTGCGGGTAAGCACGGGCCGCCTGGTCTCGGCCTGCTGCTTCTGGGCTTCTTCCTTGAGCTTGCCCAGCGTGTCCACAAACGTGTCACGCGGGGTGAGCGTCTGAAACTCCTTGAGCGCTTCTTCGATACCGTCCCAGTCTTCGCCTTCGAGCCGGGCCTTCATTCTGGCCTCAAGCCGAGCCCGGAGCGCAACCAGATCCACGACCTGATCTCTCAAGGCGTCGACGCGTGCTTCGAGCGCGATGGTGAGCGGCAAGGGATCGACGGGGATTGTGCGCTCGTCGTTACTCTCGCCAGGCATGATGGGGAACTCGACCAGAGGTTCGACTCGGCCCGCGATCAGCCGCAAGACCATGAGGGAATCGCCGAACCCCGGGTGCACGACGATTCGCCCCGAGCGATCGGTTGAGCCGAGCTCGTGTGAGTCGGAGTGCCCTGGTAGGTGGGCGGTGAGCGTGTATCCAGCGGCGGGATCGCCGTCTGGTCGCGTGGTGAAGCGAAGTCGAATCGGACTTCGGCCCGGCTTGATGCCGATCGCGGCGATCGAGCTCGGCCGGGAGATCCGCCTGGTGAAGGGGTCGGAAAGCGCGCTTGTGATTGTGCACCTGGCGGTCGATCCTTCAACCGATTCCACCTGGAGGTACGTGAATGGGATCCGCAGGATCGACACGCCTCCCTTGAGCTGGGAAACCAGCCGGAGCGGAATGAAGACCGTCCCCTTGGAAACGACGCGCCCGATGTTGCTCGCCGCCTCGAGCGCTGCTCCGCGCACGTTGAGAATCGCCCTGCCCGCTTCTTGCCGCGTGAGCACCGCCGTGGGGCTGAAGAGATCGAGCGTGAACGACAGCAGCGTGCGTGGCGCATCGTCCAGATCGTCGCAGGGGCGTTCGAGCAGCGAGCCCATCCTGCGTGCGGCAACGTCGTATTCGCGGCCGATGAATACCAACCGGCCTTCCTCGTTTCTTGTCAGGCGAACGACCCAGATCTTGTCGTAATTGCTCCACCTGGCGAACTGCTGCGCCTGGGCCGTGGCGGGGTCAACGAGCGCGAGCTGGCTCGCGGCTGGTTCCACGGCCACGATCCAGGGGGGGCCGACAAATCGTTTGACCAGCCCCTGCCAGTCGCGCAGGAGCACCAGTCGCCCGGTCTCGTCCACGCGGGAATCGGGCAAGCAATTGAGGGAAAAGACGATCTTGTAGGGCTGGCTTTCGATGGCCTTGGGCGCGGGGGGTTGGGCGGGAGTGGGCGCCGGGGTTTTCGCCGGTGTTGGCGTCTGGGTTGTGGCGGGGGTCTTCGCCTGGGCTGGGGGCTGGGCTTTTGTGTCGGGCCGGGCGGGCGCGGCCGTCTGGGCGTGAAGCGGCAAGGCAAGCCCAGGCGACAGGAGCGCGATCTCGAGCACCAGGAGGCGAGGAAGTCTCGGCTTCATTTGGCGGGCTCCGGATCTCTGGCGATCCAGGGCGCGATCTGCCAGTTTTCGATGCCGTCGTACAGCCGGTCGGCCGTGAGCGACGGTCCCGTGAGGCGATCACGCCAGGCGTAATGATCCTGGATTTGCCAGAGTGGGATGACGGGAAGCTCGTCGCGTGATTCGCGGTCGATCTGGGTGGCGAGTCCGCGTGCCGAGGGCCAGTCGACGGTTCGTTCGAGCGCCAGCAGAAGCTGCAAGATTCGCGGGCTTGCGGCCGATCCGATGGCGTCGGTCTGCGAGGGTGCATCGTAGCCGGGGATGATCAGCGGGCCGGCGTCGGTGACGGGCTCCTCAACTTGAAGCGCGCGGTAGGCGAGCTCGAAGCGTCTGCCCGCCCGGAGCTCGCTTTCGAGGCGCGATTCGGGGACTTCCACGAGATCCAGGCTGAATCCCGCGTCCTGGCACGCCTTGGCGAGCCGAATGACCACCGTTCGCGCCTCCGCGCGGGGCGGATACTCGAGCTTGAGGCGGATGAGATCGCCGCCCAGCTCGCGCCTGGCCGCCGCCACGAGCATCTTGGCGAGCATGGGATGGTAGTCGAGCGGTTTCACCTTGGGCGCGTCGGCGTAGGAGCCCGCGGGGAACGGACCGTCGGCGGGGCGATTCTGGTCGTCGATTGGGTGTTTGAGAATGAAATCCTCAAGGAGCCCCTTGCGGTCGATCGCGTACGAGATCCCGCGTCGCAAGGCGCGCGAGCGGAGCTTGGGGTTCCGGCCGTCGATCGCGATCATGTGAATGGTGGGCCGCGCATAGGCGCCGACCTTGATGCCCGGCTCCCTGGACAGGGATGGAGCCTGATCGGGCGGCACGTGCTCGAGCAGCGAGACATCGCCCCGCCTTAGCGCGGCGAGCCCCGCGGCAGGGCCATTCTGGCGGATCTCGATGATCCGGCGAATCCCTCCCCTGGGATTGCGGGCGCGGAGCTCGACACGGTCAGCCGCGGCACGGGCCGCCAGGTACATGCCGTCACAGACCCACGGCCGGTTCGGATTCGACGAAGCCTCACGCCCGTCCACCCCCGCGTGCGCCGCGGCCACGGGGCCAAGGAACCAGGGCCCAGACCGCAAAGGCGGGCGATTGAGCCGGACTTCGAGCCGCAGCTCGTCAGTCGCCTCAACGCGGTCGAGGAGCTCGCCCCAGCGTGCAATGTAGCGCGGGGAGTTGGGATCGGTCCGGTCGGTCAAATCACGCGCCAGGTCAACCGCCGAAACCGAACGCGTGCCGTCGGACCAGGGCACACCCGGCTTGACCTTGATGAGCATGCGCCGGCCCAGATCGGTGGTCTCGATGGAAGCGGCGAGCTGCCGTTGCCGCTTCCCCTGGCGGGCAGGCTCGTCGTCGGCCTCGAGCAAGGGCAGATACAGAAGCCGCGACGACCGCGCGTCCGCCGGCGAGTGAATAAACGGGCCGAGTGGATCGGGCACATCAGTGACGGCGACCTCGAGCGTGGGCTGTTTGGCGAACAGGTCCTTGTAGCGCGGCTCGACTCCATCAAGAGAGGGCCAGATCCGCAGGGCTTCGGTGGAGGCGTCGAGCTGGGAGATCTCGTCCTTCCCCTCGCCAGCACGAATGGCCTCGTTGGCGCGGCCCAGGAACCGCCTGCGCATGTCCTTGACCACCGTCGCCTCGTGCGCGAAGCTCTCCAGCTCCCCCAGAATCCGCCTGCCCTTCATGTACATGCCAAGCTCGATCGCGCGGTTGATCCGTTTGGCGTAGGCGTCGCCAAGCACATCCAGCAGGCCGGGGTAGTCGGGCTTGCGCACCAGGAGTTCGCGCAGCAGCCGCTGGCCCCGCTCCGCGTCGCCGTCGATGAGCGCCCGGCTCCCCTCGGCGTAGAGCACCTGATTGACGTGATCCTCAAGACCGGGCCACCTGGGATCGCGCGACCTCACCCACAGGCAGCATTCGAAGGCGCGCGGAAAATCGTGCGCGAGCACGTAACGCTCGCTCTCGGCCAGCAGGATATCCTCGAAGTAATCGACCTTTTTGATGTCGGAACGCTTGACCTCGAAGTCGCGCACCTCGCCCTCGCCGGCCTTGAGCGTGTGAATGCGAATCTTCTC
This sequence comes from Planctomycetales bacterium, assembly GCA_027451885.1. GTDB lineage: Bacteria > Planctomycetota > Planctomycetia > Isosphaerales > Isosphaeraceae > JAKBAP01. The sequence goes on along the minus strand of DAIDHX010000201.1, from coordinate 10,832 downwards.
GAGCGCGGGATCGGGGGGTTCTTCCTCGCCGTTGTCGAGCTTCGTCTCCTTGCCAGGGATGATGTTGCCCTCGAGCAAGAGCTCGGTCCTGTCTCGTCTTCTTCGCTGTTTTTCACGTTCCTTGACGGGATCGACCACCGGCAAGGGGCGCGGGCTCACGGGATCGACGAGCACGACCGTCGCATCAACGAGCGTGATGCGGTCATACGGATTCGCGCGCAAGATATCGGTCTGATCGGGCGCGGGATCGTCCTGGGCGAGCGCCGCGGGCGTGAGACTCACGGCCGCGACGGCAAGGACGCCGAGCAGGGCTGCCAGACGCAGTCGCTCATGCGGCCGAAGGGAAGCGAGTCTTGTGCGGTCAGGCATCATCGTACGCCTCAGGCAATTTACTTTTGGGCTTCGGGAGCTTTGGGAAGCGTGATCGGTCGCAGGCTGCTCGCACCGGTGGCGAGAACGGGCTTACCGCCCAGGAAAAATAGACCTCCCGAAGGGATTTCGCCAATCTTCTCCGAGGATAGCGCGCGACCGTCGTCGGATGCCAGCGCGTGAAACACCCCGTCGGCGGTTGCGGCATAGACCACGCCGTCGTGCTGGGTGGGGGGACCGACGACAGGTTTGTTGAGCTTGGAGTACCAGGCACGGCGGCCGTCGCGATCGAAGGCCATGATTCCACCGGCCTGGTCGACCACAAGCGCGCCATCGGCGTGGCTCACCGGCGGCTGCGCCAGGGGGGCGTCGAGAGGCCATGCGCCGGTGGGGCTTAGGTCGCGTGCGACGAGCGAATGAACCTGGCCGTCGGCGGTGACGACGACCACCGCGCTGCCGGTGGCGGCCGGGCGGGCGATGATGCCCTTGTCGAGTGTGGCCTCGGCCTCCAGGGAAAGCCGTTCCGACGGGGTCGACTTGCGCATCAATCGGCGCACGCGGCCCACGGTGTCGGCGATCGCGACCGAGTCCCCCTCGAGCGGAACGGGCTCGAGAAGCTGCCCCTGGCGGTCGCGGTCAAACCGTGGGACGAACGGCTCGGAGAGCGGCTTCGCGGTGATGGGGTCGACCAGATAGACGCGCTGATCGCTCCCTGGGGCGAGCAGACCGCCGGACCAAAGGATGGGTGTTGCGGCCAGATCGACGGGGAGCACGACCGTCTTCCAGCCGTTGCGCTCGCCGGGCGCCTCGAGCCAGAGGGTCTTGCCCAGGGCCTTGGGTACGATCATGTCGAGCGCCTTGCCTTCGGCCTGGACTCGCAGCCGCGCGCCTGCCGGCAGCACGAACGACCCCGCGCGGGGCGTGACCGCCTCCAGAAAGCCTCCCCTGGCCGCCTGGTCAGGCGCGATGGTGAGCCGTTTGCCGTCGCGGCCGATCAAGCTCGCCCCGTCTTTCTCCACGATCAGCGGAGTCGGCCATGGCATGCCGAGCAAGGTTTTCCAGACGATCTCGCCGCTTTCGGAGTCGATTCCCCAGACCACGCGTCCACCGCTTTCCTTGTCGGTGAAGACCGCCGCCACGATACCGCCGGCGAGCTGGAGCGGGGCGCAGGCGGGGCCGGGCAAGGGCATGGGCGCCTTCGGCCGAATGGTGCCGCGCTCCATGTCGAGCACGTAGAGACCAGGATGCGCGCTTGCGACCCAGAGCTCGCGTTCGGACCGAGCCAGCGCGAACGTGGGACCGGTGGGCCGGGCGTCGGGAGTCAGCCGAGCGACCGACTGAAACGGGGTCTTGGAATTGTAATCGCCGACCGAGAACGCTTCATAAGCCCCCCGGTCCGCCGCTGCCCAGACGACCGAGCCAGCGCTCCTGGGCGTGTCCCAGGTCCAGCCCTGAACCTTGACATCCTGGACCGGCCTGGCGTGTGCTCCTTCCTGGTCGAGCACCCAGACGTGCCAGATGCTATCGGTGAACTGGTCGTTTTCCGGGATGACCAGGTAGCGGCCGAAGCGGCCGGGCGCACAGGGGATCGACGCTTCGGCATGCCCGAGATACTCGACGGCGGTGCAGGCGATGGGATCGCGGCCGATGATGAACAGGGTGTCCTGGCGGCCGAGCACGTAAATATGGCGCCCGGATTCGTCGTGCACTGGAGTCCGTGCGAGCGGGCGGCCCAGCTTGAGCGTGACCTGGATTGTCCCGGAATCGAGCCCGATGAACAGCACATCGCCGCGCGGCAACACCTGGATGAGCTGATTGCCAAGCACGAGCGGGGGATCGTCGACGCGTTCGGGGAGCTCGATCCGCCAGCGTGGCTGACCGGTGTCAGCAGCAGCCCGAACAAGCTCGTTGGAGCGTGAGTCCACAAAGAGCACGGTGCCATCGCCTGGAACCTCGAACGGAGGATAGGGCGAGGCCAGGCCGACGGGCCGCTGCCAGACGGGCGCGCCCGTGGTTGCACTCAGGCCGAACGCGATCCCATCGGCCAGGGCGTAGACACGCTCCCCCTGCCCGGCCGTGGCGGCTGTGCCCTGGCTCGCACGCGGCGTCTGTTCGCGAGAGATCAACGTGAGCGGCGGACCGAGCGGCTCAGGCCGCGGCCCCGTCTGCCCTCGTTTCGTCTTGCGATCGATCTTCACCGCCTTCTGGATCAGCTCGTTTGCCGCGGTCATCGCGCGCACGAGCTCGGCGTCCTTGGCCAGATCCGCGTATTGCTCGAGCAGCGAATCACGCGCCTCGTAAGCCTTGGCCGCGGAGCCGGCCTTGATCGAGTCATTCATCACGGCGAGCAGCTTCAAGCGTGTTTCCGACTTCACGACCGCTGCCCGCGCCTGCTCGATTTTGCTCGGCAGGCCGGAACGGATGAGGAGCTCAGGCGCGGGCTCGCCCGCCGTCTCCGCGTGCAGCCGAACGGCGTCCTCCGCCAGCTCGAGCGACTTGCGATCCGCCGTGCGCCGGGCCCGATCGGCCAGCCCTTCCCCGATGCGCAGAATCACGTCCGCCAGATCGGTCTTGGAATCGCGATACGCTTCCTCACCGCTCGTTCGATCGACCATCTCGTGCGCGGCCTCGAGCGCGGTCGACCATGTCGCGCCATCGGGCGAGACGTACTGCCTTACGTTGCCAAATGCGTTCAGAACCCGCGCGCGGCTCGCGCGTTCGTCCTTCGGATTCCCCTGGGCGAACGCCGCCAGGTCGCGCATCGCGGTGCGAAAATCGCCGTCTTCGTAGCTCTGTACCCCGCGGTTGTAAAGCGCGGTCGCCGCGTTGGAGGCGATCACCCCCCTGAGCCAGAAGCCGAGCCCGACGAGCAACACGAGCGAGGCCACGAGCCCAATCACCAGCGGCGAGGTGAGAAGGTTCTGATTGCCGGGCCGGCCCTCACCGAGCCATGACGTCAGCCGGGCCTGGATTTTGCGCAAGGCCGCCACGGCCGGAGAGGGTTGCCTGGGCGGTTCCGGCTGGGGTGCCTGGGCAGGGGCCGAGGCGGCCTGGCCGCGCCTCCGCTTGCGATCAACGTCGTAGGATTCCTGGCGGCCGTGCACGGGAGCCGCGGCGGATCGCAACGCAGCGGCGGCATCCTCCCCCTCGAAGAGCCCGCCGCCGTCCTCATCGCCGCGAGCGCGACCGCCCGCCTTGCGCTGAGCCGCGGCGTGCGCTCCGGGCGCCACGACCTTGCCCTCATCTTCCGCGAGGCGGGCGACCACGAGCCGGCAAGGGCCAACGGTCACGACGTCCCCCTCAAGCAGCGAGGAGGTCGACATCTTGTGGCCGTTGACGACCACAAATTCCGCGTCGGGGGACGCCTCGATCCGAAACCGATCCGCCTTGAAGCGGATCCGCCCATGGACAGGCAAAACGCCTTCGCCCGTGAGCTTCAGATCGCAGGAGGCGCTGGTACCAAACAGAACCGGGTGGTCGCGTTCCAGCTCGACGAACCGAACCCGCCCCTGGCCGTCGTTCACTTCCAAGGTCGCCATGCGGCGTTACTCGATTCCTCATGAACCCGCCCGCCGCGTGGAGCGACCAAGGCCGTTCCGCGCTGGCGACTGCGAGAGTCCCTCTGATCACCTGAGCGTTTCCTGGGCCACGACCTCGAAGTCGTACGACCCCCCTTTGTTGATCACATGAAAGCGCGTGACCCGAATCTCAGCCGGCTGCCGGCCGCGATAGCGAACTTCGAGCTCGGCCAGCCTGCGCTCAACCCCCTCGGGATAAAACTGGAAGACAACTCCCTCGCCGACCTCGATTCCCGCCTTCCGCAAGAGCGCGATGTCCGACTGTTTGCGCCCGCGGCCTTGCCAGAGAAAATAAAGACGATTATCAGAGCGGCCGGTGCCGAAGCGGACGTCGGGCTTGGGCTGGGCGAAATTCCGCACGTACTGAAGCTGATTTTGGCCCGCCACGACCGCGAGTTCAACGCCGAGACCGTCGAGCTGGCGGGCGTATTCGTCGGGGCTGTCTCCCTGGTTGTAGATGATGGTCCAGCGCTGTTCGCGGGAAACGCCGCCATCGCCAGGGCCGAAGCCGAGCCCCGGTCCGCCCGTGCCCAGTTTGGACGCCTTGCGGCCGCTGGCGACCGGGCCGCCGGAAGGCATGACCGCGGCCAGGTCGACTTCCGCCAGGCTCTCGCCCGCCTCGGCCGCGGTCTCGAGCATCGCGCTTGGCGTTTGCTGGAGCGAGGGCTGCTCGAAGTCGGTGGCCTGTTCCTCGTTATTGGACGCGGCGGCCTGGGCGTCGGCGCCGGCGATGTCGATTTTCTCCGTCGAGCCGGCCATGCCGTCTGGGCTGCCCCCGCCGCCGCCGTTCACCTCGATGATGTTGAGCGGGGTCGTCACCCGGCCGGCGTAGGCCTGGGTGGTGACGTAGATCAGGCCCAGGAGGCCCACGACCATGAACGCGCCCAGCACAATGGCCATGAGGAACGAGGTCACGCGGTCGAATTGCGACTCGCCGACGACCCTGGGTTCGTGCTCGTCTGGGGGCTCGGGCGTCTGAGCCGCCTGGGCTGCCGCCTTGAGATCCGGAACGGTGGTCATCGGCGGTTGCCTCCCGGCGCGGCCGCAGCTCCCGCGCCCGGCTGATTCACGCCGGCCGTGCTCGAGCCGTCATCGTCCTCGATCTGATCGAGCGGGCGGATCAGAAGATACCAGGCGCGCCACCTGTCAGCGGCATGCTTGCGTTGCTCCGCCGTCGACGGCGCGGGCGGGCCGTAGCCGTCGATCTTGCGCGACAGCAGCATGAGACCCATCCGGGCCGACTGGACCACCTCTTCCTCGCGGTCCTGGAGCGCCTCGAGAAGCTGGGGAATGACGTCGAAATCGCCGGTGCGGGAAAGCGCCCAGACGGCGACTCTGCGCAGGCTGGGATCGCGCTCCGCGAGCATTCGCCGGAACCGCGTCTTGTGGGGCCGAAGCGCGCCTGGACCCTCCTTGTAATAACGATCGACCAGCCCCGAGACCGCCGCCTGGGCCAGTTCCGCGCGGGGATCCTCGAGCACCGCCAGCATCCCCTCGATCGCCCCATTCATCGGCCGGCTCACAACCCGCCCACCCGCAACCGTCAGCGAATTCAGATCCTGCGGCAAGCCGCGGCCCCCAAGCAACGTACCCCCGCCCAGCCGCTTGAGCACGATCTTCTGGATCGTCTTGGCGGTCGACTTGGTGAGAAAAAGCACCGCCCAGCATGTGTTCATCTCAGCGCCGTGCGCTGAGTTCCACGAGCCGTCGGATCGCTGCGTCGACGTGAGAAACGCCCGACCCCTCGCGTACCAGTCGAGCCGCCCGATCGTGTCGCGATCGGAAAGCGCGCCGATTCGTTCCAGGCCATACAGCATGTAGTAGGGGGTCTGCCCGGCGATCGTTGCATTCGTCGGCGCAAAATTGGCCGAGATCCAGGCCATGCCTCTGCGAACCGCTCCATCAATCGAGGCGTTCGAGGTCGTCGGCTTGTAGTCGTTGATCACGCCTTCCGTCACCAGCGGCTTGAGCAGCTTGCTCGTTGAGTTCGACGGGCCGCGGAACCGCGCAAGCTGGCGGCGGCAGATGAGCAGACTGCCCACCCCCGCCGCGGTCATCGAGAGCGTGTCAGGCTGGTTCGCCTCGTCACGGTGGTAGCACCAGGCCCCCGCCGGGCTTTGATTCGACAGATACCACGACGCGATCCGATCCCAGACCGCGGGATTGATCCGCACTCCGATCATGTCGGCTTCCCAGAGGCCGAGCGTGGCATACTGCGTGATCGACGTGTCCCCGGCCGTGCGCTGGGTGTAATCCCACGATCCGTTGGCTTTTTGCTGGCTCAAAATGTAGTTCGCGATCGCCTGGATGGCCTGCTTGTTGGCTTCTGGGTCCAGATTGACAAGCGCCATCAGCCCCGCCGCGGCCTCGTAGATCCCGGTGCCGTTTGTGAGCTCCGCGTCGTACGTCTCCGAGGAGATCCGGGCGCGGATCTTCGCCAGGCAGGTTTCCAGCGCAGGGTCAGTGGGCGGAACGTCCGACTTGATGAGCGCAAGCGCGATCATCGCGCTTTCGCCGGTTCTTTGTCCCGAGGCATGTGCTTTCAGATACTGAACGCCGGAGAGAATGGCCTGATCCTGCGCACTTGCCTGTCCAGCAACCGCGGCGTACAGGCATCCGGCAGCCGCGATCATCCTGAAGCGTTTCATCGATAACTTGCCCGTCACGATGCTCCCTGTCTCCATGTCTCGTCACGGCGATCCTTATACTAAGTGTACCGATCAATTCGCGAGAAGCGAACGGCTCTACTCTGGAATCTTCAGGAATCTCCTGCTAGAAAAGGGAGCATGGCCGTTTGGGGACGTCAAGTGGGCGTGTTTTCCCAGTTGCCTCAGCTTCCGGCGCTTTACTGAAACGCTGGACCTGGGGTGAACGGCGTTCGGGCGTCTGCATCCTCTCCCCGTGGACGCCGGGATCCGCATTGCCTTTCCCAGGTGATCCCGCGCCTTGAATTTGTCACGATCCAGGGGCCGTTTTCGTCCCAGGGCATGGCCTGGGCGTCCCCGCACTCGCCGCGAGAGGCTGCGTTGTTCGACGGCTACCGACTGACCCCTTACGACGAGATGTTCGAGGCGCCCGGGCGCCCGCGCCCCCATTATGCCTCGTTGCTCGAGAGCCTGGTGGAACTGGGCGGCGAGGAGCTTGCCCGCCGCGACAAGCTTGCCGACCTGACGATGCGGCAGCAGGGGATCACCTTCACGGTTTACGGCCGTTCCTCGGGGGTGGAGCGGATCATCCCCTTCGACCCGATCCCGCGGCTGATTTCGGCCGCGGAGTGGGATCGGATCGAGCGCGGACTCAAGCAACGCGTGCGCGCGCTCAACCTGTTCATCCACGACGTCTATCACCGGCGGCTCATTCTCAAGAGCCGCGTCGTGCCGCCGGAGCTCGTCTTTGGCGCATCGGGCTATCGCCGGGTCTGCGTGGGATTGAACGTTCCCCGAGACGTCTATGTGCATGTCTCGGGCATCGACCTGATCCGCGATACGAGCGGCGAGTTCCTGGTTCTCGAGGACAACTGCCGGGTTCCCTCGGGCGTGAGCTATGTGCTCAAGAATCGGCAGGTGATGAAGCAGGTCTTCCCCCTGCTCTTCGAGTCCTACAACGTCCGCCCGGTCGACGACTACACCGACAACCTGCTCGCGGTGCTCCGCGCCATGGCGCCGGCGGGCTGCGATGATCCCACGGTGGTGGTGCTCACGCCAGGCATTTACAACTCCGCCTACTTCGAGCACAGTTTCCTGGCGCGGCAAATGGGGGTGGAGCTCGTGGAGGGGCGCGACCTGGTTTTCGATCGGGGCCAGATCTTCCGCCGCACGACCCGCGGGCTCGAGCGGGTTGATGTAATCTATCGCCGCGTCGACGACGATTTTCTCGACCCCCTCGCGTTTCGGCCGGACAGCATGCTGGGCGCGGCGGGGCTCATGGGCGCCTATCACGCGGGAAACATCGGCCTTGCCAACGCGCTTGGCACCGGCGTGGCGGACGACAAGGGCATCTACCCCTTCGTGCCAGAGATGATCCGCTACTATCTCTCGGAGGAGCCGATTCTCGCGAATGTCGAGACTTACCGGCCGCTCATCCCCGCGCACAAGAGCCACATTCTCGCGAATCTCGAGCATCTGGTTGTCAAGGCGGTTGACGCCTCGGGGGGATACGGGATGCTCATTGGGCCGGCGTCAACCCGCGCTGAACGCGAAGAATTCGCCCGGCGGATCGAGGCCAATCCGCGGGGCTACATCGCCCAGCCGACGATCAATCTCTCGCGGCACCCCACGTTCGTGAACGGCCGGCTGGACGGGCGGCACATCGACCTGCGGCCGTTTGTGCTCCAGGGCGAGGAGATCACCGTGTTGCCCGGCGGGCTCACGCGGGTCGCGCTGCCGGAAGGCAGCCTGGTTGTCAACAGTTCGCAGGGGGGCGGCACCAAGGACACCTGGGTGCTTGATCACGCGCCGCCGCGCCCGGCGTATCATTCGTTCGGAAATCCGCATGCTTAGCCGAGTCGCCCAGAACCTTTACTGGATGAGCCGCTACCTGGAGCGGGTCGAGAACGTCGCCCGGCTGCTGGATGTCGGGCTCGATCTCGAGCTTGACGCTCCCAGTCTGCGCTCCGAGGATGCCTCCTCGCCGGTTCAGATCGCGATCGACATCCTCTCTTGCCGCGATCTTGTCCAGACCCGTCACGCCGCCTCCGACCGCGGCGAACTGCTCGATTTTCTGACCTTCGATCGCACAAACCCGCAATCGATCCAGAGCATCATCGCGGTCGCGCGCGAAAACGCGCGGGGCACCCAGGAAAGCCTGGGCGCGGAAGCCTGGAGCGCAGTCAACCGACTCTACTTGCGGCTCCGCGGGCGCAGAGCGCTCAAGCTCTACCGCGCCAGCCCGACCTCGTTTTATGCCTCGATCAAGCAGTCGTGCATTCTCTTCGACGGGCACCTGCACAACACGCTGCCGCGTGACGAGGTCTATCACTTCACGCAGCTTGGCCGGTTCGTGGAGCGCACCGGTGTGCTGGCGCGGGTTCTTTACGCGCACTGCCTCGACCTGGCCCAGGCCAGGGGAGACGCCGAGATCGCCCCGCGCTCCGTGCGCTGGACCGCCTTGCTGCGGATCTGCTCCGCACACGCCGCCTTCCTGCGCTTCGAACGCGACCGGGTCGAGCCCATCTCGGTCGTGCGCTTTCTCGTGCTAAACCCAGATTTCCCCCGCGCCATTCGCTTCTGCGTGGGCCGCTGCCGCGAATCACTGCACGAAATCACCGGCGGCGACGACGACGAATACGCCAGCGAAGCCGAGCGGCTCATGGGACGTCTCGAAAGCGACCTCCGCTACATCGACGCCGGCGAAATCCTCGAGCGCGGCCTCGTCTCGTTTCTCGACGGCGTCCGAATCACCACCGATCGCGCGGCTGACGAAATCCGCCGCTCGTTCTTCCTGGGATAGGCCACGCACCAGGCCACTACCGAGAACTCAAACATGCTCCTGCGAATCCAGCACGACACCAAGCTCAGCTATTCCGAACCCGTCTCCGAGACCGTGTTCGAGATCCGCATGTATCCCCCGACCGATCAGGAGCAAGAGAATCTCGACTACCGCCTGCGGATCAACCCAAGCGCGCCGGTCACCGTCTATCTTGACGGCTTTGGCAACCGCGTCGATCTCTTCAATATCCTGGCCGCCTATCGCGAGCTGGTGATCCGCGCAACCTCATTCGTACGCACGCATCGCGATCCAAATCCCGCCGCCAGGCTCGACGTTCCGTTCGTACCCGGCGGCAATGAGCTTGTCGATCTCGAAACCATCGAGTACCTCCAACCCAGCCCGCTCGTGCACCGGTCGCGCGAGCTCGACGGCTTCGTGGCCAGCCTGGGCAAGCCCGCGGGCTCCACGCTCGACGTTGTCCGAGCGGTCTGCGAGTCGGTCCGCCTGGCGCTCATCTATGAAAAGAAGGTCACCTCGGCCCGGACGCCGGTTTCCGAGGCGCTTCGCCTGGGCCGCGGGGTTTGCCAGGATTTCGCGCATTTGTTCCTGGCGGCGTGCCGGGGCGTCGGCCTCCCAGCGCGGTATGTCAGCGGCTATATCCACCAGGAAGGCGAGGTGGCCACCCACGCCTGGTGCCAGATCTGGTCGAACCCCAGCGGCTGGGTTGACTTCGACCCAACCCGAGGGGTCTTCGCCACGGACGATTACATCAAGATCGGCGTGGGACGCGATTATTCCGACGTGCCGCCAAACCGGGGCGTCTGGACCGGCCAGGCCGACGAAACCATCTCCGTCAGCGTCAAGGTCGAGCCGATCGACCGCGTGCCCACGGAATGGAACGACTGGTCGGCAATCCAGGCTCCCTGGTCGGCGGCGTCCTGGATCCAGTCGCAAGCGCGTTCGACCCGCCAGCGCCTGAGCCATCAGCCCGGTTACCGCCAGCAGCAAGGCCAGCAGCAGCAGGGCGATGCGGCTGTTTGAGGCGGCATTCTGGCGGCGCGATCAATTCAGGGGCAAGGCGCGGATCTTGCGAAACGCGACGGGGCCATGGTCGGCCTGGAGCATGATCGGTCCGCTCGGTTTTTCCTTCATCCGATAATAATGCCCAGTCGGTGTTTGCAGCTCCACGTTCTCGTGGATGAGCTGGCCGTTGAAGATCACGCGCTCGAAGCGCGCGTTCTTGGTCTTCTTGCCCTGGGCGTCGAACCGCGGGGCGCGAAAGGTGATGTCAAGAGTCTGCCAGTCTCCGGCCGGCTTGCAGGCGTTGACCCTGGGCGGCACGCCCGCGTCCAGATACCTGTATCGCGGCAGGAGCTCCGCGCGCGGATAAATGCCCCCGCAATCGCTGCCGCTGAGCTTGGTTTTGCCGTGACTGTCCAGAATCTGGATCTCGTAGAG
>DAIDHX010000200.1 GCA_027451885.1 Planctomycetales bacterium | reverse complement strand
AGCGCGCTCATCCCCAGCAGATACACCCCTCCCACGACGGTCCCAGCTCGCACGCCAGTCCCGCTTTGCTCTCGCTTCGTCGTGTATACGCTCTTCCCAAGTCCCAGCGTGTTCACCTGAATGTAGGCCCACTGATAACGCAGGAATCGAACCGGCGCCACGAACATGCAAAAGTAAACGACCCGTATAAACCGGCTCCGCGACATCGGAAACTCATTCGCGCGCTTCCCCTCGCCCAGATTCAGCAGGTCCGGGTCACGCTCGGGGTCGTTCGTGAACTGGTGATGCCCCATGTGAAACAAGCGATAAAAGTGAATTGTGGTAAAAATAGGGAACATGCAAAAAATGTCGGGGATCAGGTCGTTCAGGAAGCGATTGCTCATGAACGAATAATGCGATGACTCATGTCCCAAACCCGCAAGCCGGTGCTGCAAGGCACCCACCAGCACAATTGCAATCGCAAAGACCGGCACATTCCAGAGCGCCGAGACCCCCCAGCTTGCGCGATGTTCCGCAAACCCGACCGCGCTCCCAATCACCAGCGCCAGGCTGGCATACTCGCGCGCCAGATAGCCCAGGTTCGTGAAGTTGTTGGTCTGGCGCAGCCGCATGATCTCTCGTTGCAGCTTTGGATCTGCGAAGCCCGGCCGGCGCTCAATCGTTGCCATCACGCCCATCCCTCAACAACGAGGCTTTGCTGTCTGCTGAATCTACGTCGTATTCGTAGAGGTCTTAGATCACGCAGACAGCCTATGCCATTTATTTTACCGATTTGGCAAGTGGTGATGCAAAGGTGCGCGGAATCGGCCACAACGTGTTATCGACCGGGGATCGGTGAGACCATGAGGGTTGCTGAAATCTGCGAAGGTGGGAGAAAGTTGCGGGGCGTGTTTGTGTTTGTTTTGGCGAGGGTAGGCGCGAAGGAGCCGCGTGCTGGTTACGATGGAGCGTGTGCTGCTGGGCGGAGTGGATCGCGGACTTGCAAATCTGGCCGCGCACTTCGTAACTTGCTGGCCCGATCTTGATCCGGTTGGCTAGGCCTGATGACGGAGCGGCCTCGTTCTCGGGGCGAGTCGAGATGAGCGAGGGGCAGGTCCTGATCGCTGGGATTTCCGGGTTGCGCGGGATTGTGGGGCAGGGGCTCGACCCGCACGTTGCGCTTGAATATGCCGCGGCCTACGCGCTTGGATGCCCGCGTGGTCCGATCGTCGTGGGTCATGACGGGCGCATGACCGCCGACGTCTTCACCGCCGCGGTCGCGGCCGGGATTCTCGCCGTCGGCCGCGACGTTTATCTCGCCGGACCCACCGCCACGCCGACGCTCGGTGTGCTCGTCCGCGAACGCGGATTCGCCGGCGGCGTTCAGGTTTCCGCCTCGCATAATCCCCCGGAATACAACGGCCTCAAATTCTTTGAAAGACGCGGCTCCGTGCTCACGCCTGAATCCGGCCGGGCTGTCCTGGAGCGATTCGAGTCGCGTGCCATCTCCTGGGCTCGCTACGACCAGACCGGCCGTTCCCACACGCTTGAGGACCCCGATCGCGAGCATCTCGATCGGATACTTGCGATCGTGGATTGCGAAGCGATTCGGCGTCGCCAGTTTCACGTGGTTCTCGACGCTTGCCATGGGGCCGGCGGCAGGCTCGGGGCTGCTCTCCTGCGGGCGCTTGGCTGCCGCGTGACCTTGCTCGGCAACACGCCCGACGGCCGCTACGATCATCCCCCGGAACCCACCGAGGCGAATCTGGCTACAACCGCTCACACGCTCGGAGAGGCTCATGCCGATGTCGGCTTCGCCCAGGATCCCGACGCCGATCGCCTGGTGATTCTCGACGAAAACGGCCGCTGCCTGCCCGAAGAGCTCACCCTCGGGCTCGCCGCCGCACGCAGACTCGACCAGGCGCAGGGACCTGTTGTCATCAATCTCTCCACCTCGAGCGTCACGCAGCAAGTCGCCCTCGAGCACGGCTGCCCGGTCTGGCGCACGCCCGTGGGTGAAATCAACGTCGTCGAACGCATGCTCGCCACCGATGCCGTCCTCGGCGGCGAGGGCAACGGCGGAGTCATCGACCCCCGCGTCGGCCTGGTTCGCGATAGCTTCGCCGGCATGGCCCTCGTTCTGGACCTCATGGCCGCACGCGCAGAGCCCATCTCACGCCTCGCGGAGCAATTGCCCAGCTTCGCCATGATCAAGGACAAAATCCCCCTCCCAGCCAGCGGGCGAGACGCCGTCGCTGCCGCGCTCGAACGTGTTGCATCAGCCTTTCCTGACCAGTACGCCGATCGCCAGGACGGCGTCCGGATCGACTGGCCCGACCGCTGGGTCCACGTCCGCGGCAGCAACACCGAGCCCATCGTACGCGTCATCGCCGAAGCACCCGAACCCGACGCCGCACGCGCACTCGTAACCCAGATTTTCCAGCTTATCCAGCAGCCCGCTGACCGAGGCCGCCCATGAGTCAATCCGAGTGGCCTACCTATGAAACTCCTCCCGCCGTCGCCTTCATCGACGTCGATGGCACCTTGCTCGCACACACCACCACCTATCTGTTCGCCCGCATCCTCTATCGCCGCGGCCTGATCCGACGCTCGTTCTTTCTCCGCGCCCTGTATCACGGCTTCCAGCACCGCTTCGGCAGGCTGGACTACGGCCGGCTGATCGAGATCGGCATGGGCTACATCCGCCGCGTCCCAATCATCGACCTTCAGCGCATCGCCTACGAAAACTTCGTCGAGCACGTCAAGCCGCGGCTCTATGTCGGCGTCGTCGATCACATGAACGCCATGCGCAAGTCAGGCACCCCGCTGGTGCTTGTGTCGTCTTCCCCCGCGCTTGTCATCGAGCCCCTGTCGATCTATCTCGGCTGCATGGACATGATCACAACCCCAGTGCTCATCGAACGCGGGCGGCTCGTCGGCCTGGGCGCGGGACCCCCGTGCTATGGCGAGGGCAAAGTCTACTGGGCGCAACACTGGGCCCAGGCACGCGGCATCGAAATGGAACAGGCCGTCGCCTACGCCGATAACTGGAGCGATCGCGGCCTGCTCGAACGCGTCGGCCGGGGCGTTGTTGTACACCCCCGCGGACGTCTGCTCCGACTGGCTCGCGCCCGAGGTTGGGACGTCGTCCGGCCCGAACGCCCACGCAGCTTCCAATCCGCCGCGCCTCCTCTCTAAAGCCCGCCGCAACAAGCGCTGTACCGCTCCGGCGACGACTTGCCTATAATTCTTTCAGCCAGATGGCGAGTGCCCAGGGAATCCCAGTCCGTTTGCGAATAACGGCACGGGTGGGCCATCAGAGTGCGAGCATGATGCGATAAGAGCGATTTCCATGAACCGAGACGACATCCAGGAACAGACGCCGAATTCGTCCTCACCTCCCGCCTCGAACGGCGTGATGGCCCGGGCCAGGCGCGTCAGCCCGACCGCCATGGCCGTGGTGATCGGGATCGCTGCCCTGACAGGCGGTGTTTCCGAAAACGATCTCGTGCGGGACATTCAGCGCTACTGCACCGTATGCTGGCGCAACGCCCGACTTGATCCCACGCTCTGGGATGATTGCACGCAGGAGGTCTGCTGCCGGCTGCTGGAAAAGGCCAGAAGCGGCGAGCTTGATCTGGCCAAGGTTCTGGGCGACGACGCTCCCGAGCGCCGTGAGCTCGTGCGGGCCATCGACATGGTTCGCAAGCGGGTTCAGCGCACCCGGCGCACGCAATCGCTGGAGGCCTCGCTCCAGGCCGCCGCCGACCATGACCAGCACGCCCGTGCCCGGCTCGAGCTCGGCGAGATTCTCGAGACCGCACGCAAGGCCGTGCTCTCACAGCGCCAGGACCGCATCATCGAGCTCGGACTTCGCGGCTGGACCACCCCCGAGATCGCATCCGAGCTCGGCATGTCCTCCACCCGCGTCAGCGACGAAAAATACAAGGCCCTCCGCAAGCTCGAACGCCAGCTTCGCGACCGCCGTGAAGAGCTCGGCTTCGGCCTCGCGCAAAATGACATCCCAGCCAGCGATGTCGCCTAATCGCCGCGGAACCCGCGTTCGGGCTCGCGAAAGCCAAGGAACGAGCAATCTCCGCCCCAGAGAATCGTCAAGCCGTTCCCGCAGTGGAAAAACCGGTGCCGAAGCGGTGTCTGTTCCTCGACCGCGGCAATCATCTGCCGTAACGAAATCGTCCGTCCTGGGAACCGCACAGCCTGGCCTGAGAGCCGCTCGGGAACCGAGAACCAGCAGAGGATCTGTCCCTCGCGCCGGTGCGGCTTGCCCTCGCGCAATTCACCCAGCGTAAAGCTGTCACGCTCGAGTCTCATCGTCCGCGCCAGCACCCGATCGACGGTCTTGCAAGGCGCGAGTGCCGCACCCGTGACCACGCTCACCATCAAGGCAACGCCGATCCCAATCTCAACACCAGCCCGGCGACCGGCCGCGGAATCCGCCCTCGCCCAGCGCACCAGCAAATAAGCCCAACCAAAACCCGCAACAAGGGGCAACGGCGCTGGGGTCGTTACCAGAAACGCACCCAGCGCCAGCGTGGCCGCCACATGCAACGCGAGCCTGGTCATTCCCATACCATCCGCGCAGTTGAGCTCGATCTCGCTTCGGACCCAGAGATTCCCTTACTGTCACGCGCGCATGGCTGAAGTTCAACCCTGTCTGAAGTTCAACCCGCTCCCGGCTCGCTCGCATGCGGCCTACGCCTTGATGGCCGCCAGAACCTCGTCCGCGTGGCCGTCAACCTTCACCTTCGGGAACACCTTCTTGACCATCCCCTTCGCGTCGATCACAAAGGTCGTACGCTCGACTCCCATGTACTTCTTGCCGTACATGTTCTTTTCCTTCCAGACGCCGTACGCCTGGCACACCGCCGCGCCGGGGTCGGCAAGAAGCGAGAACGGCAGCTCAAACTTCTTCGCGAACTTCGCGTGCGATGCCGTGTCATCCGGGCTGACGCCAAGGATGACGGCGCCGGCCTTCTTGTAAGCCGCGAATCCATCGCGAAAATTGCAGGCTTCCTTGGTGCACCCGGGCGTGTCATCCTTGGGATAAAAGTAAAGGACCACAGGTTTGCCCTTGAGCTCCGCAAGCGCGATCGGCTTCTCATTTTGATCCATCAGCGTGAAGTCAGGGGCGGGTGCGCCAGCTTCGATCATGACGTGCGTCTCCGGTCGGTCGGGTCAATCAATCAAGACACGCTGTGTTGTAGTCGCCCAGCGCGCGGATGGAAAGACTCCTCGCGGGGCGGGGGGGTGCCGATGGGACGTTTCGAGATTTTCGAACACACGGCCGACATGGGCCTGCGCATCGAGGCCAACAGCCTGCCCGACCTGTTCGAAACCGCTGCGCGCGGGCTCCTGGCGCTGGTCGTGGCCAATCCCGAATCGGTTGAGTCACGCGTCGAGGAATCGTGCACGCTCGAGGCCGACCGCCTCGATGAGCTTCTCC
>DAIDHX010000199.1 GCA_027451885.1 Planctomycetales bacterium | reverse complement strand
GGCGGATCCATCTCGTCGAGCCCGACGCCGTCCTCGTCATCATCCTGGTCGTCGGGGCGCTGGCGATGATCTACCAGCAGTGATGATTGGCACTGGTTTGCAGACGGGATCCCGAGGACCTTCAGTACCATAAGTCTACTTACGAACAACATTTAGGGCGGCGGATTGCAGGTGAGAGGCGGATCGGGACGGCCAGGCGGACAAGACGGACGAGCTCGCGCTTCGGGCTCGTATTGGCACTGGCAAGGCGATGGCGGCGAAGGCGGACAAGGCACGAATTCGCCCTCTCGCTCGCGCTTCGGGCTCGTATTGGCACTGGCAACGCAATGGCGTCGAGGACGGACCAGGCACACAGGAAATGACAAAAGGATTACAACGACTGTCCTTTATAATCTCTCTTACAATCTCTTGTCCAGTGTGTCCGATTTAGGGCGGCGGATTGCAGGTGAGAGGCGGATCGGGACGGCCAGGCGGGCAAGACCCGCGAGCGGTCGCTTCGGCCTCGTATTGGCACTGGCAAGGCGATGGCGGCGAAGGCGGACAAGGCACGAATTCGCCCTCTCGCTCGCGCTTCGGGCTCGTATTGGCACTGGCAACGCGATGGCGTCGAGGACGGACCAGGCACACAGGAAATGACAACGTAAGGAAATGACAACGTAAGGAAATGACAATGTATGTCTTTAGAAAGGAAATGACAATGTATGTCCTTAGAATGGAAAGAGGACTGCCAAAGCCCGAGATTCCCGGCCACAGCGGCAAGCGGCCAAAGTGATTCCCAAATACGTCGAATACCGCGCGCGGCAGCGCCTAATGCCGATCAAGGACTTGCGAGCCACAGCGGCAAGCGGCCAAAGTGATTCCCAAATACGTCGAATACCGTGCGCGGCAACGCCTGATGCCGATCAAGGACTCGCGGGCATGCAAAGAAGCTCGGAGGATCTGTCGGGTCGGACAGACGTGAAGGGTGCGCGATCAATGCGGCTCGCACTCGAACAGATTCCATCAGGATCTGAATCGGGTCGGACAGACGTGAAGGGTTCGCGGGGGTGGGAATTCCGATTCGATCCGGAGATGAGGAATTCGCCCATCTCCTGGAGCGGGTCCGCGCCCGTGACCGTTCGGCCGAGTCGGCTGTCTTTTATAGCTTGATCTTTCCCCACGCACGGTCAGGCGCATCCGCATCCAGGCACGGATGCGCACGGTCCTTGAGCGGATCCTGGACGAGCCGAACCCCAGGACCGTCTGAGCGCGGATGGGCCTGCCGCGGGCCAGCAGCGGGTTACACGCCGCGGGAGGCGTTTTCGCGTGCTTCGTCCGGAGGTATCCAATCGCTGGGCAAGCCGGCTTCCTTGCGCAGATAGCCCATCCACTGGTCGTCGAGCTTGCGCAGGGCCTCCTGGCGCGACATCAGCTTGTAGCGGTACTCATCGCCATTCGGCGCATAGAGTGCGGAGAACGTGGCGGGCTCGCGTTTGTCGAGCACCAGCACGTAATAGATGGATCGTGGCTGGTTGGGGGCGACGGCTGGCTCGTTTGGTTTGAGCGTGAAGAAGGCGTCGCGGAACGTCTCATCGGGATAGAGCACGTCGGGGATCGGCGCGTCTGTGGAGGAGCCGATGTCGAACCGACCGCCGAGGAAGTTCAACTGTTTCCGCCTGGTGGGAGGCGTGGCGACCACACGATAGCCGTCGATGGTGGTTTCCTTGATGGTGCTTGCCTTTTTCTTGATCTGGTCGGCGATTGCGAGTGCGGCCTTTTCGGCGAGCGGGCGTGCTCGCTCGAGCTTCCAGGCGGTGATCACTTCCGAGCGGATCTCTTCGAGCGGGGGCACCCGCGGCGGCGCGTCCTTGATTTTGCGCACCAGGAACCGCATGCCCAGAATGTCGGTGAGCTCCGCGGGCTCGTAGAGACCCTTGCGGGGATCGAAAAATTCATCGGCCAGCTTGCGCCCACTGCCGACCCGGGATAGCCCGACCTCGGCATCGGAGACGGGACCTAGCCGGTCGAGATCGCCCCGCGCCACCATGGGCGTGAGCTCGTATCCCAGTTTCTCTTTGTCCGCCAGCCCCTTGAGGTCGGGCGGCGCGACGAGTTCTTTCCTGGGCTTTCGACCTTCCTTTTTGGCCAGATCGATCTCATCGAGCGCATCGGCGTAGGCGTCCGCGGCTGGAATCAGAACCTCTTCCTTGACCTTCGTGAACCGGTCCACGATTTCGGACTGGGCGCGTTCCTCGGCGAGTCCTGTGGC
Source organism: Planctomycetales bacterium (assembly GCA_027451885.1). GTDB lineage: Bacteria > Planctomycetota > Planctomycetia > Isosphaerales > Isosphaeraceae > JAKBAP01. Next base: position 5,195 of record DAIDHX010000199.1, on the reverse strand, counting down.
CAGCACAGCCCGCACATCGTCAAAGGGGCGGGTCGCTGGCGGTGTCAGTTCCGGGCGGCCCGCGAAGATTTCGTCCGGAAACTCCGAGCGCACCCGGAACTCGCTTTTGCGGTTCTCGTAGGCGGCACGTAGCTCGGCATCGGAGAGCTTGTCCTTGAGGCCCCGAGCGATGGCATTGCCGTCGACCGAAAGGATTTCAAGCTGAATCTGCCGGGGGATCTTGAATCCGGGCGTCGCCCGCGCAGGGTCGGGAAGAACGTCTTTGTATTTGTCGTAAAACGCCTTGACCTCAGCGCTCGATGGCTCGGGCGCCTTGTCCACGAACCTGGCCGTCGGTACTTCAACCAGCCTGGCCGAAACCCGCTCGTTCTGATCCCGATACATGCGAAAGACATCGAGCGGAGTCACGAGCGGCGGGCCAAGCATCTGACGCACGTTCATCAGCCGCACCTGGTTCGCGATGTCGGTCAGCAGTTGAGCGCCGGAAACCTGGTTGTTCATCCGCGCCAGGTGCGCCTCGAACATGTCGGCCGTCATGCGGTCGTTCGTCGCGTGTTTGAGCCAGTCTCGCCCCATCTCCAGCGTCGCGGGGATGCCCAGCCGATCGGCTTCCTCATCCAGGATGAGCGCGTCGACGAGCTCCCGATCGGTCACCCCTCCAAAAAACGAGCGACCGATCATCGGATCGATTTCCGCCAGGAACATGTTTGCAAGCACTCGTTGTGCGTACATTCCCTGGAGTGTACTACGATGGATCGGTTTGCCCTTGAGGGTCACAATGACCGGATCGCCAGTATTGGAGCTGGGCGCGAGCATCCTGGTTAAGCTGTCGGAGAGGACGAAGCTAATCATCGCCAGGATCGCGAAGATGGCCAGCAGCTTGCGCTGGTGGCGGCGAAAGACTTCAAAAGGCATGGAGATCCTCGGGGCGGTCGAACGGCCTCGTTTGGTGAACTTTCCTGTACAGACCCTTGACAGGCTGCGCTAAGCTAGCTTATGCCGCTAGGGTTCATGGGACGCGAACAAGGAGCGATATCGTACCAATTTCGCTCGGTGTCGCAATCCCGACCGCTGTTCCGCGGCGCTGCACCTGAGGGTGTGGACTCGGATCTAATTGACTGCTGCAAAACGACATACAGGCGGGGAAGACGGTGGCCGGCAAATCCAGGCAGGCAGCGAAGGATGGGAATGAAAAGCCCGTGAAGGCGACGGCGAAGGCTGGGTCGCGGGGCAAAGCCAAGGCTTCGCCGAAGGCGGCGGGGAAAAATGGAGAGTCGACGGCGAGCGAAGGGGGCAAGGGTCCTTCGCTTGTGATTGTCGAGAGTCCGAAGAAGGCCAGGACGATCAACAAGGTGCTCGGGTCGTCCTACGTGGTGAAGGCGAGCATGGGGCATGTGCGTGACCTGCCCAAGCGCAAGCTGGGCGTGGACGTGGCCGATCGCTACTTGCCGCATTACGAGGTGGTGCCTGCCAAGAAGGAAACGATTGCTGACCTGCGCAAGTCTGCCGCCAGGGCGCGGATGGTGTATCTGGCGACTGACCCTGACCGCGAAGGGGAAGCGATTGCCTGGCATTTACAGCAGGCGCTTGAGCTGGGCGATGATCGTGTCACTCGGGTGACTTTTCACGAGATCACCGACAAGGCGATCAAGGAGGCTTTCAACCGTCCTGGCCCGATCAACATGGAGATGGTGAACGCCCAGCAAGCGAGGCGCTTCCTGGACCGATTTGTGGGTTACCAGCTCAGCCCCCTGCTCTGGAGCAAGGTTGCCCGCAACCTGAGCGCGGGGCGGGTGCAATCGGTGTCGGTGCGTTTGATCGTCGACCGCGAGCGTGAGATCCGCGCCTTCAAGACCGAGGAGTACTGGAAGATCACGGCGGTTCTGGCGGACTCTGCCGCTCCCGGGGCGGTGACCTTCGAAGCGCTTCTCAGCGAGCTGAGCGGCGTCAAGTTTGCTGCGTCGAACGAGGCGGAAGCGAAGTCGGCCCTTGATGCCATCGCGCAATCGCCTTTCGTGCTCAGCAAGGTCAGCCAGACCGAGAAGCTGGACCGTGCGGACGCTCCCTTCAAGACCAGCACGCTGCAGCAGCAGGCGGCGATTCGCCTGCGTTATTCCAGCAAGAAAACGATGAAGATCGCGCAGGAGCTGTATGAGGGTGTGGACGTTGACGGCTCGGGTCCGGTCGGTCTGATCACTTACATGCGTACGGACAGTCTGCGGGTTTCGGACGAGGCGCTCACCGCGGTCCGCGACATGATCGGTCATGACTTTGGCTCGCGGTATCTGCCGTCGAAGCCGATTCGCTACGCTGCTGGCAAGATGGCGCAGGAAGCACACGAGGCGATCCGCCCGACTGATCTCAAGTTCCGGCCCGATGCGATCAAGGATCGGCTCTCGCACGACCAGTTCCGGCTCTACCAGTTTATTTACAACCGTTTTGTCGCGAGCCAGATGACGCCCGCCGAGTTTCTGGTCACCGACGCCGAAATCAAGGCCGGGCCTGGGCTCTTCAAGGCCCAGGGCAAGGTGCTCAAGTTTGACGGCCACCGCCGTCTCTGGCCGCCCGGCGGCAAGCAGGACGACGAAACCTTGCCCCCGCTCACGGCGGGGCAGAAGCTCGACCTGCGCTCGCTTGATCCGAGCCAGCACTTCACGCAGCCGCCGCCGCGGTTCAGCGAGGCCGCGTTGATCAAGGCGCTTGAAAAGGAGGGCATTGGCCGCCCCAGCACCTATGCGCCGATCATCCAGACGATCCAGGACCGCAAGTATGTCGAGCAGAAGGAACGGCGGTTCCACGCGACGGAGCTGGGCATGGTGGTCACCGACCTTTTGGTGAAGCACTTCCCCAAGATTCTCGACCTCAAGTTCACGGCGCACATGGAGGACGAGCTCGACCTGGTGGCTTCCGCCAAGGAAGACATGGTGAAGGTGCTCGACGAGTTTTACTACCCGTTCCAGGAGGCGCTCAAGGACGCCGAGAAGACGATGGAACGGGTGGTGATTCCCACCGACGAGGTTTGCCACGTCTGCGGCGCTCCGATGTTGCTCAAGTTTGGGCGTACGGGGGAGTTCCTGGGGTGCTCGAAGTATCCCGACTGCAAGGCGACGCGCCCGCTCGGGGGCCAGCCGCGGGCCGAGGCGGTCGAGAGCGCGCACGATTGCCCCAAGTGCGGCAAGAAGCTGCTGATTCGCGAGAACAAACGTGGGGAGAAATTCCTCTCCTGCTCGGGTTATCCCGGCTGCAAGGAGTCGTTCAACATCGACGCCGAGGGGAATCCGATTCAGGTTGCCGTCGAGTCTGACGTGAAGTGTGAAAAGTGTGGCAAGCCGATGATACTGCGTAACGGCCCGCGGGGCCCGTTCCTCGGCTGCTCGGGTTATCCCAAGTGCCGCAACGCGACACCGATTGATGAGAAGGGGCGCCCGGTCCAGCCGGTCAAGGTGGACGTCAAATGCGCCAAGTGCAGCGGGCCGATGGCGGTCAAGCAGGGGCGTCGAGGGCCATTCCTGGGCTGCATGAACTATCCCAAGTGCCGGGGCACGTCGCCGATTCCGGACGAGCTCAAGGACCAGATCGCGGCGCAGGCGCCTGCGGCCGCACCTGCGGCGGGCCCGGACCTGAAATCGATCGAGGTCGAGGAGACGTGTGACCAGTGCGGCGGCCCGATGCTGGTGCGCAGAGGCCGCCGCGGCTTCTTCCTGGGCTGCGCTTCGTACCCCAAATGCAAGGGGACCAAACAGCCCGGCGCGGCCACACTGGAGAAAATCAGCGCGGCCGGCGTGTGATTCAGGCGCGATCGGAAACGCCCCGGTCGCGTGGCATGCACCGTTGCGCGCGTGGCGGCGGCGCGGCAAGTCAGGCGGAATCAATCATCCGCCGCGTCCTCGCCCCGCTGCGCTGTCGCGGGCGACGCAGCGCCAAGCGCCATGGCATAGGCCGTGGCGTAAGTCCGGCAGTGCGAGATGGCAACGTGCACGTCGCGCACGCCCCGTTCACGGATGATCTGCCGCGCCTCGCCCCCGAAGCGAACTTCCGGGCGGCCGCCCGAGGTCTGGCGGATCTCAACCTGCGTCCACGAAACGCCGTCCCTGCGTCTTGCGCCAAGCGCTCGCAGGATTGCCTCCTTCGCCGCCCAGTAGCCGGCGAACGCCTCGATCGCGTGCTTCCGCGTGTGGCAGTGGCGAATCTCCCGCTCGGTGTAAACCCTGCGCAAAAAGGCCTCGCCATGCGTCTCGATCATCTTGCCGATCCGCGGGCACTCGACGATATCCGAGCCGATTCCCAGCACGTTCAAGCGATTCTCCTCCCTTGCCGGCGATCCCTCGCGATGCGCATTCGACCGCTTCAAATCCCAGCCCAGCGGATGAAATCGAGTCTACGCCCCGGGCGTGAGCGAGCCAAGCCGCGGGTGGGTCGACAAGGCCGCGCGGCTTGTCAAAAATAGGAGATGGCGAGACGCGGGCCCGATGGACGCCAGGGACGCGGGCGCGGCTCGACCGACGATTCGCACGCGCAACCGAGGATCACTGACTGATGGATCTGCTGTCCGACCTGACGCCCGAGCAACGCGAGGCCGCCACCCACATTCATGGACCACTTCTCGTGCTCGCCGGCGCGGGCTCGGGCAAGACGCGGGTGATCACCAGGCGCGTGGCCCATCTGCTGCAGAGCGGCATCCCCGCCGATGAGATCGTGGCGCTCACGTTTACCAACAAGGCGGCCGGCGAGATGCGTGAGCGTATTTTCGCGCTCGTGCCCGGCTCCCGGGTCTGGGTTGGTACCTTTCACGGTTTCTGCGCCCGGCTGCTCAGGCGCTATGGCACGCACGCGGGGCTCGACGCCGGCTTCTCGATCTACGACCAGAACGACCGGCTCCGGGCCGTGAAGGATGTGATCGAACAGATCGCGCCCAACGACGCCACGCTCGTGCCTGAAAAGGTCGAGGCGATGATCAGCCGGGCGAAGAACGACCTCGTCGGGCCTGACGAATGGCGCAAGCGGTCGTACGACAAAAAATCGAGCCTGCTCGCCAAGGTCTACCAGGGGTACCAGGATCGGCTCAAGGCGGCCTCGGCCGTCGATTTTGACGACCTGCTCGTGCACACCGTGTCCATCCTGAAGGAGCACCGCGACGTCCGCGCTGAGCTCGACCGCCGCTGCCGCTACGTCCTGATCGACGAGTATCAGGATAC
>DAIDHX010000198.1 GCA_027451885.1 Planctomycetales bacterium | reverse complement strand
CCGCGGTGGTTGCCTTGTTGGCGGTTGGTTTCGCCGGTGCGGCCGAGGCGGGAGGAGTGGCCTCGCCGGGCAGATCGAGTGGCGGCAGGTGGTCGAACAGGTCGTTCTCCACCGCGTTTGAAGTTGTGGTCCGGGGCGAGGCCGGCGGTGTCGCCGCTCCCCGCGCCAGACGGCTTTCCGCGCCCGGGCGGCTGATCACTGCGCCGCTTTTGGGCGTCGAACCCACGCCGCTCTTCGGGCTCGAGGGGATCGGCGTGATCTTCGAGTTCGGGATGGGTTCAATGCTCCCCGGCTCGCTGGTTGTGGGCGGCAGGTTGGAGTACCCCGGCGAGGGAACCACGACGCTCGAGGTGCCGGAATCGATCGGCGCCCCGATCATCTCGCCTTCGCAGCACGCGTTCCGGTTGCGATTGAAGAGGCGTGCGCGAGTGCGGCTGAAGAATCCACAGGGGCCGAAGAGACCCGGACCGCCGCCGCCGCCACAAGCACCCCAGGGACCCGACTGGCACCCCGTTTCCAGCAGCGCGGTTGCAACCAGAAGGCCGACCGCGAGCCATCGTAACCGACCTGGGCCAGCGCGCTCGGGCGCCCCGCGCGGGCCGCCCAGCCGCTCCTTGAGACCTAAGACGCTCATACACGTTGCTCCTCTCAGAAAATCGCCGTCACGATCAGGCAGAGCCCGCGACCGCCGCCGCCCAGGTTGATGGGCAAACGCACGCCTCGCTTGCGGCTCCTCGCGACGGCCGCCAGCGCTCGCTCCCCGCTCGCTCGCCCAGACCGCGCAACGCCGGCTCCCAACGAGCCAGGACGCAGGCAATCCCACGCACAAACCCAGAGGCCTGGCCTCGGGCAAGCTCAGGCGGACAATCCGCGCCGATCACGATCCACATCGGAAACGCCAGGGTTGCTCACTCAAGGGATCGAACGCGCCTCCAGCCCAGGGCAGTTCTCAAAGCAAAGCAACTCGCCCGCCGCGAACCCCTGCCTCACGTGCTCGGACACGCGTGCGGCCCGCCGTATGAGGGCCACTCTTGAACCCTACATGACGACCTCGGCGTTGCCAAAAAAACGCGAGGCTTTCTACAATAATTTCAGACGCCCCAAAGGCGTGAACCGCTTATCCCACAAGCTTTAACTCGGACGAGGGGATGACGCCGACCCACCAACCCGGCCGATCGGCGAACTCCCCGCGATCGTCTCAGTTTCTCATCGGGCTCACGCTCCTCGTGGCGCTCGCCACGTTCGCCGTGTTTCTGGCGGGTCGAAACGCACCGTCGTTCGCGGATGAATACGCCTACATTTCTCAGAGCTACTTCGCGGATCTCTTCTTCACGGGGCAGACGAACGACCCCGCCTGGCTTTCGCTCCCCGGTTATGACCTGCAACCGCTGCCGAAGTATCTGATTGGGCTTGTGATCCGCGGGCAGCACAAACCCATGCCAGGGCCGGCCGACGCCTACGCCTGGTATCGCGACTATCACCAGTTCGGCGACCAGGCGACGCTCCAGGGGGCGCGGTGGCACTCGATCGGGCTGGGCGTCCTGGGCTGCATGGCCCTGTTCGGCTGCGGTGTCCTGCTCAGGAGTCGCGTTGTGGGCGTGCTGGCTGCGCTTCTGCTGGCCGCGTCCGCCATCTATCGCCTGCTCGCGCATCGTGCGATGTCGGACGTGCCCTGCGAGGCGTTCCTGCTTGGCTCGGTCTTTCTGGGGTTGTACGCCTGGCGCCGCGCCTGGCGTCCGGGTGGACTCATTGCGATCGTGCTGGCCGGCCTGGGGGCGGGCGTGGCCGCGGGACTCTCGCTGCTGTGCAAGTTCAACGGATTCCTGGCGCTCGGGGTGCTCGGAGTCTGGGCGATCCTGGCGCTCATCACGCCCGGGCTGCGATGGACGCGCCGCGCTCTGGCCGCGGGGTTCATGGGCACCGCCGCCATCCCCGCGCTTGCCGTGCTCGTCCTGCTCAACCCGTTCCTGACAGCCCAACCCGCACACCTTGCCGGCGAGGCCCGCTTGCTCGCTCCCATGACCCTGATCGAACGCCTGCGATTCCAGCTCAAGCATCGCGTGAGCCTCTCCCAGCAGCAAAAGATCAACTTTCCCCACAATGCCCTGCATGATCCGCTCGAGCGCCTCAAGGTTTTTGTCGTCCAGGGTTTCGGCCGCTTTGGACCGCTCGGGCCCAGCGAATCGAACTCGGAAATACGCTACGACTGGAAGCAGGATCGAGGCGCCTTGATCTGGGCGCCCCTGGCCGCACTGGGGCTCCTCCTGGCGCTGCGCGACGGCCTGCGCGAACGCAAACGCGGCCAGTTCCCCGCGGGGCTCGCCCTGGCTGCCTATGCTCTCGCAAGCTGGTGCGTCATTGGCTCCTATTTGCCCATGGCCTGGGATCGTTACCTCTTGCCGATCCAGGCGCCGGCCGTGCTCCTGGGGGCATACGCGCTCGGCCCGCTCTGGGATCGATGGCGCCTCAAACTCGCCGCGAGGGTCGACCGCACCGCCCCCAGCACTCGCGCAGCGGTCGGTGTCGCCTGCCTTCTCTTCGCCAGTTATGCCTATTTCTGGCACACGCGCGACTGGAATACTTCCAGCCGGCTCATGCTTGTTTACTCCCTGGTCGACCGCGGCACTGTCGACATCACCGGCCTCGAGCAACAAACCGGCGACCGGGCGCTCGATCACGGCCGCTACTATTCAGACAAGCTCCCCGGCTACCCATTCCTGGCCGCGCCCGTTTACCTGGCGTCGAAGCTGATTCTGGGGCTTCCCAGCCATCCCCTGAATCACGACCCCTACTGGCACTGGGCGGCCGATTACTGGGTGACGCTCTTCACCTCCGGGATCTATACCGCGCTTGCCGCCGCGATTCTTGTGATCTGGGCGGGCGAGCTCGGCGCACGGCCGCGGTGGGCGATGCTGCTCGGCCTGGCGTACGGCCTCGCCACGCCAGCCTACGTCTATGCCACACTCGCCTACGGCCACCAGGCCACAGCGCTTGCGCTTCTGCTCTCCATGTACCTCATCACCCACCCCAGGAAAACGCGCCGCGGTTCGCTCTTCGCGGCCGGTTTGCTGGCCTCAATCGCCTGCGTCGTCGAGCTCCAGGTCGCGCCCGCCGCCGCCGTGCTCGGCTGCCTGCTCCTCGGGCTCGTGATCGCTCAAAAGCACAAGCCCAACGCGATCAGCCTCTTCGGCGTCGGCGCCATCGGCCCCCTGCTCCTCATGCTCGCTTATAACCAGCTCGCCTTCGGCTCACCCTTCGATATGGGCTATTTCCACCACGCGAATCCCGAGTTCGCCGGCGTCCACAGCCGCGAACACCCGCTCGGCCTCACATCCCCGGACTGGAGCAAGCTCGGCCCGCTTCTGATCGGTCCTCGGCGCGGGCTGATCTGGCACGCGCCCATTCTCATCCTCGCCATCCCCGGCTGGGTCGCTCTCGCACGCAAACGACGCCTGGCGATCCTCTTCGGCACGCTCGGCTGCTCGGTTGCGATCCTGCTCGTCAACCTGAGCTACCCCGAATGGACCGGCGGCTGGTCGACCGGGCCTCGGCTCCTCACGCCGCTTTTGCCGTTCGCCATCTTGCCCATCGCCGCGCTTCTCGATGGCAACGGAATCCCCAGCCGAACCTTCGCGACCCTCACGCTCACGCTGACCCTCACGGGTGCGGCAATCATGCTGCTCTACCAGGGCGCGGACGGACGCGTGCCACACGACATCGCAAACCCCATTCGCGACGCCCTCATTCCACTCTGGACCCAGAACAGCCCCGTTCCCCCCTGGCGCACCGAAAACCGCTTCGCGCAAAACCCTGTCCGGCTCGCATTCGGACCAGGCCTCGACCCCCTTCACCCCGCCGCTTCGGGACTCATCCAGTTCGGGCCGCTCGCCGCACTCCAGGCCATCGCCATCGCCACGCTTTGGCGTGCCCTGGCATCACCACCGTCAACGTCAAGCGCGGGTGTAGCAAACCAGCAAGACCACCGTGACCGTGATCAGCATCAGGCTGATGAACACCATCAGCCGGAACGCCCTGCGCCAGATGCGAGTCCAGGATTCGTACCGGGTGGCGGAGTAGACCACGCTCACAATGATCACCAGCGGCAGCACAAGCCAGTAAAGCTGGGCGATATCGACAGTCATGCCTGAGCCCTCGCCGCATCACCCGCCATCACCAGGCCATCCCCCGTGCTCGCCTCCTCCCGGTCCTCTTCTTCTTCCTCGTCAGCATAGGCTGGGCCTTCGAGCGCGTCGTAAATCGCCAGCACGTTCAGCAGCCCCGCGATCGTCGTGTAAATCGTGCCGATTTCGACAAGCTTGCTCAGCCTGGGAAAGAGCCCATTGATCTCCGCCTGCGATGGCTCCGCCAGATAGCCCCAAAGAATTGGATCCTGCCCGCGATCGTGCAAGGTGGCCTGAACAAGCGCGGGAAAAGCCGCCAGGCCCACGAAGAACTGGCCGGGATAGTAGAGACAGAACTTCTCCGGCGACTTGAAGGGATTCACCCACCGCCAGTAAACGATCTTGCCCTCGCCCATGGCGAAACCGGCGTAGAACAGGCCCAGGATGCATACGGCGTAAAGCAGCGCCTTGGCTTTACGCCCCTGATAAAAATGCCCCAGACCAGGAACGAGCCACGCCAGAAACGCGGCGGTATAGGGATCACGCAGGGGAGCAGACGGCTGGCTCATGCATTCAGGCCCGTTCGTGCGACGAAACCAGGACGCGCCACGCTCGCGATCAGCGCGGCTTACACGATTCATGGTAGCACGAGCCGGCATTTTCCAGCCAGATGAAGCGAACGGGGGGAAACGTTGGTCAGGCCGGCTGGACGAAATTCCAGCCCGCGAGTGCGTCCACGAGCTCCGGCCCAATGATTTCGAGACCCTGGGCCGCGCCCTCGAGGAGGCAGCCTCGCACCAGCGTTTCCAGCCGCCGGGGATTCCCCAGCGCCTGGGCATGGAGCCGCGTGAACGCCCGATCCGTGAACAGCGAGTCGGACGCGCCCGCGGCCGCGAGCTTCGTTCGGACAAAGGTCTCGGCCTCGTCTCGCGTGAGCGGCTCAAGCCAGATTCGCTCGTCAGCCCGGTCCCAGACGGGAAGCCCCCCCTCCTCGGACCGCTCGGCCAAAATCACCCCAAGCGCGACGCCACGCGCATCGGCCCTGGCCAGAAGCGCGGCAAGCTCGGCGTCCAGATCCCCCTGGGCCGTGACTCGCTCGACCACCAGAACCAGCGCAGCTCGTTCCAACTGGGCCACACGCAAAACCCGATCCATCAAGCCCCAGGGATCCGCTCCAGACTCGCGCGCGGCCAGGCTCACGCACCGTGCAAGCGCGGCCGCAACCGCGCCCCAGCCCCCCGCATCCGCCGCAACCGAAATCCGCCGCCGCCCACCTCCCAGCAACGTCATCGACCTCCGCACCACCGCCGTCTTACCCACCCCCGCCTCACCCTGGAGCCGGATCAGCCTGCCACCTGATTCGACCTGGGCGCACAACCGATCCGTGGCCGTCTGCGCAGTACGCGTGGCGACAAACGGCAACGCGAGTGCCTGCACAGGGTCGTGCGCAAGCCCCCATCTTTGCCAGACGACCGATCGGCCCAAAGCGGCGGATCTCACCCGAATTCCTCCCCTCGCGGTCGCGTCCCACCCTATCGATCGGATACCATCGCAAGAGATCTTGCGACCGAGTGGGAGAAGCTGAGTGTCGAGCCGGTTCTACTGCGAATTACCACTCGAGGACGGCCGCTTCCAGCTCGGCGAGGAGGAATCCAGGCACCTCTCACGAGTCATGCGCCTGGGCCCCGGGGACGAGGTCGAAATCTTCGACGGCCGCGGCGCAGCCTGGCACGCACGCGTCCTCGAAGCCTCGCCCAAACGCACCCTGCTCGAGCCCATCACTCCCGTCGAAGACACACCACCACCCCTGTCCATCACCCTCGCCACGGCCGTACCCAAGGGCGAACGCATGGACTGGCTCATCGAAAAAGCCACCGAGCTCGGCGTCGATCGCGTCATCCCAATCCTCACCGAACGCGCCGTCGTCGACCCCAGGCAATCCAGGCTCGAACGCCTGCGCCGAACCGTCATCGAAGCCTGCAAACAGTCCAGACGCAACCGCCTGATGACAATCCTCCCCGTCACGACCTGGCCCCAACTGCTCGCTCAACCTGGCGATACGCTCCGCCTGCTGGCTGATCCCGAAGGCTTGCCCCCCGCACGCTGGCCGGCCATACACACCCACAGCAATACCACCCTGGCCGTCGGACCCGAAGGCGGCCTGACCCACGCCGAGAAACACGCCGCGCTCTCGCTCGGATGGCATCCCGTGGCCCTCGGCAACTCCATCTTACGTATCGAAACCGCGGCGATTGCCGGCTGTGCCATGATCCTGGCGCGAGAGGAGCTCACAAGCGCATGAACGATCCCATGCTGGTGGCAAAGTTGATTCTGCTGGGCCTGTCCGCAGGCGTTTTGAGCGGCCTGTTCGGCATCGGCGGAGGACTTGTCATCGTCCCCGCACTCGTCCTTATCTTCAGTTACCAGACCAAAATGGCCGTCGGTACCTCGCTCCTGAGTATCCTGCTCCCCACCGGCATCCTGGGCGTCTATCAATACTGGAAACGCAACGAGATCAACGTCAGCGCAGGGCTCTGGATCGCCCTCGGCCTCTTCATGGGCGCCTATCTCGGCGGCAGGCTCGCCGGGCAACTCTCGCCAATCCTCATGAAGCGCCTCTACGCCCTCTTCATGATTGTCGTGGCGATCTACTTCCTCGTCGCTCCCGAAGGCGCAAAGCCCCGGGCAAACCCCGCGCCAGGCTCGCCCACAAACGCAGCCTCATGACGGCGAGATCCGCCGATCACCCCGTCCACTGTCCACCCGACTTGTCCTGATACACCGACCAAACATAGCCGTCTGGGTCGCGGATCGCGAATTCACGCCAGTTCCAAAGCTGGTCGGTCGGCTCTCCCGAAACGGCGAAGTACGCCCCCTGATCCAGGCAATGCTGGTAAAACACATCCACGTCGGGTACTTCCATCTGCAAATGAATGCCCACCCCGAGCCGGGCGTCGACAAACTCCTCGGCATGCGGCTCCTGAGGATGAAGCATGATCGTGAAACCACCCAGACGCATGATCGCCAGGCTCAGCGGCGCACCCTCACGCTCGGCGTGAAGCTGAAGCACCTCCGCGCCGATGACCTCGTTGTAAAACTCCAGCGACCGGCGAACGTCCTTGACATACAGAAAGACGCTCGTCACTCGGGCCGCCATACCCGCACCCTCCCAGGACCTCAACATCAAACGGAAAGTCCACGCCGGTTGACGCGGCTTTTGGAAGATTAACCCGCATCCCAGCTTCTGACAATGCGAGCAAAAAATCAGAAGCCGCGCGCGGCGAGACCCGGATGTTCCGCTTCACCTTGATTGTGTTCCTCGACCCAGGTGATCACCAGTTCAAGACAGCTCGGACACGACCCCCCTCGCCTGCATCAACCGCACGAGCATGAGGCAGACGGACGAACACGAACATGTTCTCCCCGCGCCGCATCCGCCCGACAGGTTCGCCAAGCCGGCCTGGCTTCGCTCCGCGCGGACACGTTGGCTTCGGTTCGCGCAGGCACAATGGGTCCGGTTCGCAGTCGACGTTTCTCGTTTAATGGCTTCATGTTCTGGCGAGATTGAACGCGGATTTGCGCAGCGGTTGTGGCCTCATTTTCTGTCGCGCTTTGGCATCATTTTCTGACGCGATTGGGTCCGCTCCGTCACCGCGGAAACAACCCCCTCGACAGCGCCTCCGATACGAGCACGCAGCGCGAGCAAGTGCGTGCATTCGTGCCCGGTCCGCCCCTCAACGCCGCTCCGTCGGCGCGAAACAACACCCTCGACAGCGCTGCCGATACAAGCACGCCGCGCAAGCAAGTGCGTGCATTCGTGCCAGGCCCGCCCCTCAACGCCGTCGCCCAGCAGGTCACGATTTTTCCGCGCGTTGGGTTCGGTCCGCGCAGGCCGTTGGGTTCGGTCCGCACGGGCGCAATGGGTTCGGTTCGCACGGGCGCAATGGGTTCGGTTCGCATTCGACGGTTCTCCTTTACTGGATTCATATTACGGAGAGCCTTGGCTCAATTCTGCGCAGCGGTTGTGGCCACATTTTCTGTCACGCTTTGGCATCACTTTCTGACACGCCCGGGTTCGATTTCTGGCGTGGTTGGGTTCGCTTCGTCGGCGTGGAAACAACCCCCTCGACCGCGCCTCCGATACGAGCACGCAGCGCAAGCAAGTGCGTGCATTCGTGCCAGGTCCACCCCTCAACGCCGCTTCGTCGGCGCGAAACAACCCCCTCGACCGCGCCCCCGATACGAGCACGTCGCGCGAGCAAGTGCGTGCATTCGTGCCAGGTCCACCCTTCAACGCCGTCGCCCAGCAGGTCACGATTTTTCCGCGCGTTGGGTTCGGTCCGCGCAGGCCGTTGGGTTCGGTCCGCACGGGCGCAATGGGTTCGGTTCGCAGTCGACGGTTCTCCCTTAGGGGATTCATGTTACAGAGAGCCTTGACGCGACTTTGCGCAGCGATTGTGGCCTCATTTTCTGACACGTCTGGGTTCGATTTCTGGCGTGGTAGGGTTCCTTCGTCGGCGCGAAACAACCCCCTCGACCACGCCTCCGATACGAGCACGCCGCGCGAGCAAGTGCGTGCATTCGTGCCAGGTCCGCCCTTCAACGCCGGCGCCCGGCCGGTGACAAAACGAACACGAACCGCCGGCCAGGTGCTCAGACCCGCCTCGCATCGGATTTACGGATTCATCGACTCGGGAATCGCCGAGGTGCTTTGCCTGAGTCGTGAAGGGTGAAAGGCGGAAGGCTCAGACGCCGTTCCAGGTTCTTCTCATCCTGAATCTAACGCGCGTTCGATCGGGTCGAATCAAGAATCTCCCAATTCCTGCTCGATGGGGTTTGACTCTGCAAGGATTGCGGGTCCTCGCGAACATCCCAATCATGACGCCCCGTGACGCATCCTGATGCCCGGGCCTTGTCACCGTGCCCAGCGGCGTTCGCTTCCGTACAACACTGCGCAATGGCATGTGTAGTAATGCGACTGCCAGGACGGACAGGGTATCTGAGTTGGGACACACTCGCTTGCGCGTCGTGCTCGTATTTCACGTAAGACAGGCGTGGTCATTCCGCGGAGGCAGTCACGATGGACCGGGCGCAAAGACGCACGAGCGGACGCTTCGTGCTCGGATTGGTCGCGGTCGTATCGC
>DAIDHX010000197.1 GCA_027451885.1 Planctomycetales bacterium | reverse complement strand
AAAGCGGCGAAGAAGCCGCTCAAGGAGCTGGGCGAAGAGTGGAAGAAGTCGCTCGAGGAGGGTCCGAAGGAATCGCCCGCCGCGAAGAAGTAATGGGGGTGATTGGGGCGCCGGGCGGACGCTCGGGCTTGCGATTTAGGCACGCCACGTTGCGCCCCAGCGCGGGTCTTCCCGCCGCCAGCGCAGGTATCGGGCGTGCCGATAATAGATGAGCCCGAGCACGCGCATGTAAACCACAGCGCACCAGATGCCCGCGAACCAGCAGACAAGCGTGATGAGGAGGTAGGTCCAGTAGGCGCGGGGGCGGAGATAGACGGCAAGCCCCACGGGCACGGCCATGACGAGCACGAGCCCCACCGCCGCGCCCAGGATGCGAAGGAGCTCGAGCCCGAGCTCAAAGAACGCCTTGAGCACGCCCAGCGGGTTGGCGGCGATCGGATCGTCGTGAAAGAACGCAAGCATCAGAGCAACCGACGCGTAGAGGATGCCGAAGGTACCCACGGCATAGAGCGCGGCGGTGTATTCGAGGGCGTTCATGGTGGGGCGCGGCGGGTAGAGGATGGCGGGGATGAGTGCGACTCCGATCCCCAGAAAGAGCCAGACGACCCAGGGGAAGAGCCCATCGAGCACGCCGGTGGGGTTGCGATCGGGCGCGCGTGGGAGCCGGCAGTCGCCCTGCGCGGAGGAGACCAGCACCCGCGCCAGGTATTGCGAGAGGTAAAGAAGCGCCATCGGCCCGAGCACCACGCCGGGGATCGCGGCCAGGATGGCGAAGAGCATGCCGATCAACCGCGCGCCCAACTGCGAGGCGTCGGCCATGGCGGTCATCGAATATTCCGCGGTGAGGACCGTGAAGATCCACAGTACCGCGCTGATGCCGGCCATCACGCCCAGGCATTCCGCACCCCGGAGCGGGTGCAGAAAGCTGACGACGAGGCTTTTCTCGGGCGCGCGGAGCGGCGGCAACGGCCCGTCCGCCATGGGTGTGAGCGGTTTGGCCTCGAAGGTCTTCGGCGGGCGCGGGTTGGCAGAGCGGCCCTCGCGCTCGGCCAGGTCGTGCGCAACGTGCACATTCGCGGGCTCGAGCCCGTAACCCCCCGCGCCGGCCGCGCTGGGGTCGGTGGGATCACGCCCAATGCGAGGGCGATCCCGCCCAGCCTGCTTCGGAAGCGAGCCCACCACCGGCGGAGGCGCTGGCCTGGGATCGGGCTCGGGCACGACCAGCTTGCGACCACAGTCCGGGCACCGGCCCACCCGGCCCGGTGTCGCGCCCGGGGCCCGGATTCGTTTGCCGCATTCGCAGACCAGGACGATCATGCTCACCGCCGGGGGACGCTGGTTATCTGTCAGGGATACGACAAGTGTAAGGTTGAGCGTGCTGGGCGTCAATCGGGCGCGGGTTCTGGGATTATTTTACGCCTGGGCCGAGCCTGCGCGTGTCGCCTTCCCTGCGGGTGACGCCCGCGCGGTCGAGATACTCGCCCAGCGGCACGGCGTACTTGCGGGTGGTGCCCAGCAGGTCGCGCAGCTCGGCCATGGTCAGGCTGGATCCATCGGCGAGTTTGGCGCGGACGCGGGAGCGGATCTCGGCCTCGACGTCGGCGGCCAGGTAGAGCTGGGAATTGATCTCGGCGACGCGTCCCTGGTCGCGGAGGAGCGCGAGCAACTGCGGCACCGCGGGGGCGAGCGTGCCCGCCGCGGCGGCGAGCTCGGAGGTTTCGGGCGGGCTCACGCCGCCGGCCTCGATCTTCTCCGCGAGCACTTCCAGGAGCTTGCGTTCGGCCTGCGTGAGCGCGGGCCCGCGCCCGGCGAGCGCAACGGTGCGGTCGGTGAGGAGCGCGGAGCCGTTTGCTCCCAGCCGCTCGAGCAGGCCGGCGACGAGCTCCGGCGGCAGGTCCGGCAGCGCGGGGGCCACGCTGGCGCGCGGAAATGCCATCGCCCGCGGGCTGGCCGTGTGCAGGCGGTCGAGCGCCCGGCGGACGCGGTCTTCCAGGTCGAGCACCAGCCCCGCCGGCAGCCGGATCGAGCGCCTGGGCCCAAGCGCAAGCGCGACCAGCCGCCCGCTCGATTCGAGCGCCCCGAGCGCATGCGGGATCTCCGCGAGCGGAATGCCGCTCCGCGTGGCCAGGAGCGCGTCGGTTGGGGTGGCGAGCCCCGCGAGCGCGAGCACCGCTTCCAGGCGTTCGCCCGCCGCGCCCGAACGCAGCCGCTCCAGCCGTTCCAGCGTGGCGTGATCCCGGCCGCGACACCGCCTGGACGAGGCATGCACGATCCGCCCGCCGCCCACCGTTTCCGCCGGGCTCTCCGCGCGCAGCACGAACGGCTCACCGTGGAATGACGCCACCGGCTCCGCGAGCAAAAGCTGCACGAGCCGGGGCGCGGAGGCGTCGAGCACGTCATCGCTTGCCGTGCTGCCCAGCGGTTCGAGAAGCGCGGAGACCTCGGCCGTGCCCAGATGGAGCTTGTAACGCCCTCGCCTGCGGAGCGGTCCGCTGGCCATCCCCGCGCGCGACAGCTCAACCGTGAGCACGCGCTCCACCGCGAACGCCCCCGGCGTGCCGAGCTCATGCCCGCGCGTGATCTCGGTGTGATGCACCCCCGCCAGGTTGAGCGCAGCCCGGGTGCCGCGCCCCGCGCTTTCCACCGATCGCCCGTGCCGCTCGATGCCGCGCACCCGCAGCGCCTTGCCAACCGGCAGCCAGTCGACCTCGTCACCCGGCCGAACCTCGCCCGAAGAGACCGTCCCCGTGACCACCGTCCCCTGCCCAGGCATGCTGAACGAGCGGTCGATCGCCATGCGGAACACGCCCAGATCGAGCCGGGCCGGCAGCCGGGCACAGGCGCTCGCGAGCGCGGTTTTGAGCGCGCTTATCCCCGCACCCGTGGCCGCGGACGTCCGCACGATGTCCGCACCCTCGAGGAACGTGCCCCGCACCAGCCCGCGAATGTCGTCCTCGACCAGCGCAAGCCAGCCTGGGTCCGCCAGGTCGCACTTGGTGAGCACGATCACGCCGGCCTTCAGGTCGAGAAAACGCAGGATCTCCAGATGCTCGCGCGTTTGCGGCATCACCGAATCGTCCGCCGCGACCACGAGCATCGCCAGGTCGAGCCCCGTCGCCCCCGCGAGCATGTTGCGGATGAACCGCTCGTGCCCCGGCACGTCCACGAGCGCGAGCTCCCATTCGCCCAGCGCGAGCGCGGCGAACCCAGGCTCGATCGTCACACCCCTGCGCTTTTCTTCCGGCAGCCGATCCGTATCCACCCCCGTGAGCGCACGCACAAGCGCGGTCTTGCCGTGGTCAATATGCCCCGCCGTTCCCACGACCACGTTCCGCGCCATCGTTCCGCCCGCGCCTCGCTCCCCCTCGGATGATTGCCCGTGCGTTCCGTTCTAACCACTCTGGCATGCCGGCGTCAGGTCTCGTCCCCCAGAAATCGAACCGAGACGCCCGAGGCGGCGACCCAATCCCCGCCGCCGAGCCCGCACGCCGCGCGATCCCTGGCGCGCGGAACGGACGAGACCAACCGGGTCCCGACCTGATTACCCCCAAGACTCAAGGTATTCGCCAAATGCTTCCCTTCAACGTGAGCCAGCCCACGTTTCGACGTCTCGGAGGAGGACTCGGAGACAAGTTTGGTAGCGTGGCGGATTGACTCCTTGAAAGTCACGCGTTACAGAAAGATGTAGGATTTGGATGCGGGGCTTCTCTGGAGTGCGGATCGAATGACCGACCCGAGAGACCTCGGCAAGTCTGCCTGTCTTGTTTTGGCCAGAACTCTGCGTGTCATTGGTAAGTTGCTGATCACGACCACCCATTCGGACGGTATCACGGATTTTGGCGTATTGCTTCCGTGAGCGCACCGAAGTCCTCCGATCGTTATCATCCGGGAGCGGATCATTACCAGGCACCACGCGACAGTAAGGTGCACGAAATCGCGATCAGGATTGAGCCGCCGAATGGGGATGGGATTCGATCCCAGGACATTCTGATCAGCGCCAATCACCCCAGGCAACCGGACGTTCGCTTCACGGTTTTGATCCTTCCCGATTCCGAGGGAGGTGAACTTTGATTCCCGAGCCCGCTCGCAGGCGAGGTTTCACGCTGGTGGAACTTCTGGTTGTGATCGGAGTCGTGTCGCTCCTTGCCGCGATTTCCTTGCCGGCCGTGCAATCAGCGCGTGAATCATCCCGGCGCGCGGCCTGCGCCGTCAATTTGCGGCAAATCGGGCTCGCCCTCCAGGCATACGCCGCGTCGGCGAACGCCTTCTCGCCAGGGCTGACTTCGTTTATCAGAAATCCACATGGATCTAAATATGCGCAGGTCATTTACTCGGGCGAATTCAGCGTGCACACCCGATACCTGCCCGCGCTGGATTTGGTGGATATCTACAACGCGATCAACTTCGATGTCGGGGCAGCGCCCTTGACGTCGATCACCGCGACATGGAAGCCGTCATCCCGCGACGTTCTGGCATACCATACCAATGAAACCGCGATGAGGCGCAGGATTCCCGTCTTTCTCTGCCCTTCGGACGGGGGGCGGGTGCAGGAGAACGGAGTCAATTACCGAGTGAACGTCGGCGTCGGAGGCTACCCAGGTCGTTCCTTCCTCCATCCCGATAGTGGTAATGGATTCTTCCACGAGATTAACATGATCAGGCCGGTGGACATCACCGACGGAATGTCGAATACCGTTGCCTTCTCCGAGCGGCTCGTGGGATCGGGCCGCAAGCCGATGTCTCCCACACGCGATTACTGGCCGATCCGCACCGGCGTTTATGGCACCGCCGATGACGGCCTCGTCGCCTGCCAGGTCGGGGCTCGCCCTCAATACCAGAGCGGTTTCATTTTCGGAGGCGACTGCTGGTTCTGGATGGGGGAGGATCGTACCGAGTACAACCACGCTCAGGAACCCAACGGGTCTATCCCGGACTGCCTCGTGGGCGGAGCCACGCCCCCCACCGGCGTGAGCACGGCCCGCTCGTTTCACCCAGGAGGGGTCAACGCGCTACTCGGGGATGGATCAGTCCGCTTCTTCCGAGAAACCCTGAGCCGTGAGACCTGGCGCGCGCTCGGCACCCGGAACGGCGGCGAAATCGTGGACTAATCGCGGATGCAACACATCCCTTACGCTGGTCGCAACCCACCCGCTTGATGGAGACCGAGAATGCAGACTTCGTAAGGTACCAGGTCGGCTGTTCCGATCGATTGGACCTGAAGAACCGGCCGAACGGTCCCTGAGACCCGGGAGGACCCGCCATGCGGAAACATGACGAACGCGTCAAGCCAAAGGGATCGCCCGGACGAAAGGCGATGGTTGCCTTGCTCGCGGTGGTTTTACATCCTGGGATCTCGGCCGAGTCGCCTGGGGGTGAGAATGATCTCACCGTCGAGCAATTCTTACGGCGGCTCCGCTCGAGCTTGCCGCGCGTGCACGACATCTCATTCATTTATGAGGGCCGGGCGGGTGGCGTTCCTCCCAGCCAGACTGCCGATCAAATTCTGAGCGAGGGGCGCGAGGCGCTGCAGCAACAGTCGTACCAGGGAGAATCCATCGTTCGGCACGACGGGGCCAATCGTCTGGATTACTTTTTCGACATGGTTCAGGACGGCCAACACCTGGAATGGCGGACCATCGGCGTGACGTTGGGTAAGTCGTCCTGGGGCGTGACCTTTCAGCCCGGTCGCATGGCCGAGACCCCTGGTCAGCGGGCAGGCAGTCATACCGGCTGTGCAGAGCAATTCTTTTTCTACAGCTTCCTGCGCGCGATCGCCGCCACCGACGCTCTGGGCTGGCGCGTGCTGGGCTCGGAGTCGCTGGATGGCCACGCCTGCGTGAAGGTCTCAGACGGCACGGGGGAGCCATCCAGGCCAGGCGTCATGCCCATCTACAATGTCTACTGGGTCGACCTGGAGCGTGGCGGGAATGTGCTCCGCATGGAGAGTTTCATGGGCGATGGGCGTATTCGTGCTCGGCTCGTCGACGTGCGCCTGCAGGCATTCAAATCCCCCAGGGGGGACGACGTGTGGATCCCGGTTCACGCGCGAAATGAAGTGTTTCCATTCATGTTTCCGGAGGCGTCAGTCCGCGTGGTCGGTTTTGCCACTTACCAGGTTGTCGAGGGCTC
Organism: Planctomycetales bacterium; assembly: GCA_027451885.1. Taxonomy (GTDB): domain Bacteria; phylum Planctomycetota; class Planctomycetia; order Isosphaerales; family Isosphaeraceae; genus JAKBAP01. Next base: position 19,722 of record DAIDHX010000197.1, on the reverse strand, counting down.
TGTCCGGATCGATCAGGGGTATGGAGATGAAGTCTTCAAGATCGATTGGAAGCGGGCATTTCACGATCAACCTGGGCTCCAGGCAAGGGCTGAGAAGATTCGGGCGAGCCGGCGGAGGACGGGCCCGGAAGGCACGCGTCAACATCTCGCCAAAGCACTCAAGGAGGCCGACGCGGTTTCGTCACGGCTTGTGTCCACCTCACCAGCGCATGAGGTTTGGACCACGGGCGTCATAACTCAGGCGGTTCTGACCGCGGCTGGCGTCGCAACGATCGTGGTCGCGCTCGTGATCAGGGGGGCGCGGCGATGAACCCGGGTTGGATCGCGAACGCGTGCCTGGGAATCAAGGGGCGGATGTTCCGCTTCCCCCTCGACCCGGCGGTGGTGGATCGATGCGACGACCAGCGAACCCGTTCGTTCCACCATGCTGCGCGGGGGGCTGGGTGCTCAGATCAACCAGGAGCCAAACGGCCCGCAGCGCACCGTGAGCAGAGCAAATCTATGACTCCCTCAGCCGCCGGGCCTCGGCCTCAAGGGTTTCAATCTCCTTGCGCAGGTCGGCAACCTCCTGTGGATCGTCGTTCTGCTTGAGTGCGCCGGAAAGCTGCAAACGGAGCTTCTCCAGGCGTTTCTGGATTACTTCCAGGCGTTTCTTGGCCTTGCCGTCCATCCGATCCCTCCTGCGTTTGAGCCCGATAACACCATTGTGCGCTCAGAGACAGGTTCCGCAAAGGCGACGCACCCTGCCTCAATCGAATACATGGGGTGATTGCCCCAGCGTCTTGTAAATTTTTCATCGCCACGCGGCTGCATGCGTGTGACCGCGCTGAATCCTCCCTTGTCGAAAAACGAACTCAAGCCTATATAAAACAATCCATGTCGCTTCAGTTTCGCACGTTTCCTCTTTCTCCATTTCCTTGACCCAAATTCCTCGGTCCAACTTGTTCGGGCCAAGAAACCGCGCGCGATGGCCGAACAATGGATTCGGAGCGGGGTGGTTGCGGGTAAGGCGGTGTCCGAGCGAACCAGGGTGCCTGGCTCGTGAGCGCGAGTCGGCTCGAGCCTGGGGTTCGCGTCCCGGAGGGATGTTTGACCGACGGCGCGGGGGATTTCGAGTCGATGCGGCGCGAGCGGAGCGCAGTTTGTCGATGGCTCGGGCTCCTGGTCTTTTTGGGGCCTGTCCTGGCTTCGTGCGCGAACGCCCAGGGCCAGAATCCGCCGCCAGCCGCGGCGCCGGCTCCGGCTCAAGCGGGTTCTGCTCCCGCGCGCGCCCGGGAGAGTGCAACCCTCGAGCGGGCATCGGCTGAGCTGCTCAAGCGGTTGCAGGCCATGGAGGAGCTGAATCGGAAGCTCGCCGAACGGCTCGAGCGATCCGAGCAGCAAAGCGAGAAGCTACGGCGAGAACAGGATGCGCAGATCCGGAAGCTGACCGCGACAGTGAATGCACTTTCGAGCAAACTGCCGAACAATCCTGCCCGCGCTGAGGTCGATCGAAGTCTCAATCCGGCCTCGCTACCACAGGTGCCGGCCTTGCCCACCCCCACGATCCCCGCGATCGAGGAAGCACCGCCGATCGAGGAGAGTGAGGCCGGGCCGATGGCCGACGTCGCGGACGCGGTCCAAACTCCGGAATACAACGGCCCCGTGCCGGAATACGAAACGCAACCCATCGAGCCCAACCCGTTTCGAACCCGGGCGCCCGGGCTGTCGACAATCCTCGCGCCTCCGCGCATTCCCGCTCTGGTGAGCTTTGGTCCAGGGTTCCAGTTGCACACGCCGGATGATGAATTCCTGCTCCAGGTCCACATCCAATCGCAGATCGAGGCCCGGGTCTGGGGCGACGCCAGCAGCGGCACGCCTTATCAAAACGGCTTCTTTTTGCCCCGCCAGCGCATCTTTTTCAACGGACGGATCACGAAACCGATCGAGTATGTCTTCTCGATCAATCGAGGCTTCGGCGAGCTGAACATTCTGGAGACGTTTCTCAATTTTCATTTTGACGACCGTTTACAGGTGCGCTTCGGCCGTTACTTCACGCCGCTTGGTTACGACCAGTTTGCCATTCGCAACCTCTGGCTCCCCACGCCCGAACGCTCGCTCTTCACCACAAACCTGGGAACCAACCGCCAGGTCGGCCTCATGGCCTGGGGATTTCTTTTCGACAAGCGGCTGGATTACGCCGTTGGACTCTTCAGCGGACCACGCAATTCATTTGAAGATTTCAACAACTCAAAAGACATTACAAGCTACATCAATGCACGGCCTTTCCAGGGCTCGGAGCGGTTCGCCTTTCTGCGCGACCTGAACGTGGGGACGTCGGTGGCGTATGGCAGCCAGGATCAGCCGGCGGTGCCCCAGGCGTTCCGGATCGGCGCGGTGGCGCCGACGAACTCGAGCCAGTCCGCACTCGCGACCGCCCCGTTCTTGACGCTGAACAACAACGTTCTTGAACGCGGTCAGCGCCTGCTGGGTTCAGTGCATGGCGCCTATTTTTACAAGGGGCTGTCGCTGATCGGCGAATGGAACTACGGTTACGGAACATACGCCACGGCCGGCGCACCGGTGGGCGTCCAGGTGCCCATCTCGGCATATTACGTCACTGGGGCCTACTTTCTGACCGGGGAACATGTCGACCGCAGGGCCATGGTCGTGCCATTGCGGCCCCTGGTTCCGTCTCGGCCAGGGCAGGTACGCGGCATCGGCGCCTGGGAAGCCGTGGGCCGGGTCAGCGAGCTTGGACTCGGCCAGCAAATCTTCGAAAAAGGACTGGCCGATCCCGCCCTCTGGACCAATTCCGTCACAACCACGGAACTTGGCATGAACTGGTACTGGAACGAATACCTGAAGGTATACCTCTTCTGGCTTCACGGCCAGTACGGCAGCCCGGTCACCTATGCCTCGGGTGATGTGCAGAATCATGTCGATATGCTCTGGATGCGATTCCAGCTCTATTACTAGGCGACGCACTGACGTAAGAGCATGTGAAATACGGGTTCTACATGCACAGCATATGCTCAACTTGTATGTTAAAAACATTGAAACCGTTCCTTGATTCCAGGAACTGAACACCCCCAGGACCGATGCGGATGCGCTTGTGTGAACCGGGGGTGGGATCCCGCTCTTCTGCTTGATTTGCAGGCGCGGGGCGAGACTCGGCGGGGATGCCCGCCCTGGCCTGCTCCCTGTACGGCAAGCGATTGCCACGGCGTGCGCGCGAGAAAGGTGAAGAAACCCTGAAGGAAGTCGCGATCTGTGTTTGATTCCCTGGGCAGCCACTTGACTTCGACTCGTTGCAAGGTAACTCTACAGTCATTGCATGTTTCGTTGTGACAGATTGTGGTCGAGTTGAGTCACTTCTGCGTTCCCGGATACGGGTTGGTTCTGAATCCCATCGGGCGAGGCGAGTCTTTTGCTTCGACGGGAATTCGGTAAAGTGCCGGAGTTTTCGTCTACATGCGTTCCCAGCAGCAGTCCTCACGGCGAGATTTTGTCCGTACAACCAGCGTCGCTGCGGGATTGGCCGCAACGGGCGTGGGGCAGGCGTTATCGTCCGAGGCAGCCGCGCTTGCGCCCGACGAGGTGCTGGCTCATCTCCTCGAGGGAAACAGGCGGTTCATCGCGGGCCAGACTTCGTTGCTGACGCGGCGGCGGCCGGCGGATTTTGCCGCGCTCGCGGAGGGGCAGGCGCCAGGCGCGGTCATACTGGCCTGTGCCGATTCGCGTGTCGCTCCTGAATTGATCTTCGATCAGGGCGTTGGTGATCTGTTCGTGGTCCGGGTTGCGGGTAACGTCGCCACGGGCGCGGGCCCGATCGTCAAGGGGAGCATCGAGTTCGCCGTGGCTGAGCTTGGAGCTCGGCTCATTGTGGTGCTGGGCCATACCGAGTGTGGCGCGGTCAAGGCGGCGGCAGCGCATGTCGAGGCGAGGGACGCGCTTCCCGGATCGATCGGCCCCCTGGTCGAAATCATCCGCCCCGCCGTGGCGATGGCCGAGGGGCGTCCCGGCGACAAGCTCACAAACGTGATTCGCGCCAATGTCGAAAAGTGCGTCCAGACACTCAAGGGCCTCGACCCCATCCTGTTGAAACTGGTTCAATCCGGCGACCTGAAGATCGTCGGGGCGGTCTACGATTTGAAGACTGGCGAGGTCGGTGTTCTTTCCTGAGGAGAACGCCGATATGAGCATCAGTACGGATGTCGAGGGAGAGTCAGCGGGTTTGCTCGGGCGGATCACAACCGCGGAAGCCTCTGTTCCGGAACCGCTTCGCTCGATCCTCCGCGGCATCGGCCAGGTGTTCTTCCAGGAAAACGCCGTGAGCGGCGGTCTGTTCGTGCTGGGGATCTTCCTCGGTTCTCCGCTCATGGCGCTGGGCGCGGTGGTGGGCTCGGCTCTCGGTTACGCGACTGGCCGGGTCGCTCGGTTCAACAGGGGCGATCTCGCGGCGGGAATCCATGGGTTCAACCCCGCCCTGGTGGGCATTGCCACCTTCTTTTTCTTTGGGTTTGGCCTCCAGTCGCTGGTCTTGCTCGCCGTGGGGTGCGTTGCGTCCACGTTTGTCACCTTCGCGATGAGGAGATTCCTTCCTTTTCCCACATACACGACTCCCTTCATCGTGGTGACCTGGGTGCTCCATGCGGTGGGGAACGGGCTTGGCGTGGCGGCCGCCGGGGGGAATCTGGGATTGGTGCCGGACCCTCCGCTGCCGTTTGTTGTGGCGGCCTCAGCGCATGGCGTGAGCCAGGTCATGTTTCAGGGAAGTCTCTGGACGGCCCTGCTTTTTCTTGCCGGCATCGCGGCTGGGAATCGGGGGCATGCCGCCTGGGTGCTTCTCGGCTCGATCATGGGAATGCTTCTGGCGTCGCACAACATGACAGAGGCAACGCGGTCGATCGATCCCGAGGCACTGGTCGACCGCCCGCTTCACGAGAATATCGCGCTTGGGCTCTATGGCTACAACGCCACGCTCGTACCCGTGGCGCTCTTCCTCTGGCGTCGTGCAATCGTGGCTCCGTTGCTTGGAATTGTGCTCACCGTTCCCATCGCCGAACTGGTCCCGCGGCTCGGAGTTCCCGCGCTGACCGCCCCCTTCGTGATTGCGACGTGGGTTGTACTGGCGCTGGGGAAGATCGAATCGAAGTTCTTGAGCGAAATCCGTCGGCCGGCCTCGTGATCCCGATTCTTACCGCGGGCGGACGGCCGCACGCATCCGGTGGCCCGGTGGCTCGACAAGGAGTAGCGCAACATGAATCTCTCTCCCCAGGAACGTGACAAGCTGCTGATCTTTGTGGCGGCGGAAGTGGCCCGCAAGCGCAAGGGGCGCGGGCTCAAGCTCAATGTTCCCGAGGCGACGGCGCTCATCACGGCCGAGCTCATGGAAATGGCTCGCGATGGCAAAACCGTCGCCGAGATCATGAACGCCGGGCGTGAAATCCTCCGCCGGGAAGACGTCATGGACGGTGTTCCCGAGATGATCTCGATGATCCAGGTTGAGCCAACGTTTCCGGATGGCAGCAAACTGGTCACCATCCATCAACCGATCCGCTAAGCGTCGCCAGGACGCAGGGGAGACAATTCATGATTCCGGGTGAATACATCTTTGATGGTCCCGATCTTGAGCTCAACCAGGGGCGGCCCGTGGTCCGGTTGACGGTCAATAACACCGGGGATCGCCCGGTGCAGGTTGGTTCCCACTACCACTTCTTCGAAACCAACAAGGCGCTCGTCTTCGACCGTGCCCTGGCTTACGGCATGCGGCTCGATTTGCCGAGTGGAACCGCCATCCGGTTTGAGCCTGGCGAGGTCAAGGAGGTCGCCCTGATTCCGTACGCCGGCCGGCGCGCGGTTTACGGCTTCAACGCCCTGGTCAATGGCCGTCTCGACGACCCTTACATCCACCAGATGAGTCTGAAGCGCTGCAAGGAGCACGGCTTCGGTAACACCTCGACCCCCCCGACCAAGTAACGATCAACTTGCCGAGAGACTCAAAACCTGGGGTGCCTATCCATGAGTGTGAAAATCTCACGCAAAGCGTATGCGAAGAAATATGGCCCTACCAAGGGGGATCGAATCCGTCTGGCCGATACCGAGCTGATCATTGAGATCGAGCAGGACTACGGCGCTTATGGCGAGGAATCGATCTTTGGCGGCGGCAAGTCGATCCGGGACGGCCAGGACCAGTGCCCGCTGGCCGAGCCGATGAGCCCGCCGCATTGCGACCTGGTGATCACGAACGCGGTGATCATCGATTACTGGGGGATTGTGAAGGGGGATATTGGGATCCGCGAAGGCCGGATTGTTGCCATCGGAAAGTCGGGCAATCCCTTGACCCAGGATGGAATCGACCCGCGGCTGGTGATCGGGCCGGGAACGGAGATCATCGCCGCGGAGGGGAAGATCGTGGTCGCTGGCGGGATTGACACGCACATTCACTTTATCTGCCCTCAGCAGATTGAGACCGCCATTGCGAGTGGGATCACGACCTTGATCGGCGGCGGCACCGGCTCGGCGACGGGGACCTGGGCGACAACCTGCACCCCCGGGCCCTGGAACATTCAGCGCATGCTGGAGGCGTTCGAGGGTTTGCCGATCAACGTCGGCATTCTAGGCAAGGGGAACGGGAGTCTGCCTGGACCGCTCGAGGAGCAGATCCGCGCCGGGGCGTGTGGTCTGAAGCTGCACGAGGACTGGGGAACCACGCCCGCCGTCATCGACACGAGCCTCACGGTCGCTGACAAGTACGACATTCAGATCGCCATTCACACCGACACGCTCAATGAGTCAGGTTTCCTGGCCGAGTCCGTGGCGGCCATGAAGGGTCGAGCCATCCACAGCTTCCACACCGAAGGGGCCGGCGGCGGCCACGCGCCGGACATCATCAGCATCGCCGCCTTGCCCAACGTCCTGCCTTCGAGCACGAATCCAACGCGGCCGTTCACGATCAACACGATCGACGAACACCTGGACATGCTCATGGTTTGCCATCACCTTTCGCGCGACATCCCCGAAGACGTGGCCTTCGCCGAGAGCCGGATCCGTGCCGAAACCATCGGCGCTGAGGATATCTTCCACGACCGCGGCATCATCAGCATGACGAGCTCGGACTCGCAGGCGATGGGTCGAATCGGGGAAGCGATCGTGCGGACGTGGCAGACCGCCCACAAAATGAAGGTACAATACGGCCCGCTCGCCACCGATTCGTCACGCAACGACAACGAGCGCGTCAAGCGTTATGTCGCCAAATATACAATTAATCCGGCCATCACGCATGGGATCGCCCAGCACGTGGGGAGCATCGAAGGAGGCAAGCTTGCCGACCTCGTGATTTATGAGCCGAGCTATTTTGGGGTCAAGCCGTTCCTGATTCTCAAGGGGGGGCTGATCGTTGCCGCCCAGATGGGAGACCCGAACGCCAGCATCGCAACTCCCCAGCCTGTCTACATGCGGCCTCAGTTTGCGTCGTACGGGCTTGCGCTGGGGAAGACGTGCCTGAGTTTCGTTTCGCAGGCGTCGATCGAGGCGGGGATCATCGAGCGTTACGGCCTGAAGCGCCAGGTGGTTGCGGTGGAAGGTTGCCGCGAGATTGGCAAGAAGGACATGAAGCGGAACGAGGCGACGCCCGAGATTCGCGTCGATCCTGACACGTATCAGGTCTGGGTCGATGGCGAGAAGGTGGGAAGCGAGCCGCTGGCGGAGCTGCCGATGACTCAGCGCTACTTTCTCTTCTGAGCGCCTGGTTTCATGATGAATCTGGGGCTGCTGCAGCTTGCCGATTCCGCGTTACCTGTGAGCGGCTATACCCATTCATGGGGGCTCGAGGCGGCGATCGCGCGCAAAACGGTTCACGACGCGGAATCTCTCGAGCGCTGGACGTTACAGTGGCTGCGGACCTCGCTCGGCCCCCTCGAGGGGGTGGTCGTCGCCTCGGCGTGCCGGGCTGTGCAATCCCATCGTGCGCCGGAACTGATTACGCTGAACCGCGTTCTCGAAGTCTCGATCCTGCCCGCAACGATTCGGCGGGCCAGCCGCGAGATGGGGGAACAACTGCTCGCCCTGGGCCGGGTGTGGATCTGGTCGGCTGGCAGGCTGGAGTCAACGCTCCGCGCAATGCCGGAAGTCCGCGGACCATGGCATTATCCCGTTGTGTTTGGGCTTTTGGGGGCTCTGGCGGAGGGCCAACCCGGCGAAGTCCTTGCGGCGTATCTGCACCAGGCGGCCATTGGGATGATCAGCACCGGCGTTCGCGCCGTGCCTGTTGGTCACACGCATGGCCAGGAAATGCTGGCCTATCTGCACGGCGAGATCCGCGCGCTGGTCCGGGACATCGTGGATCGCGACGCGGCAACCGCCGGCGCCGGATGCCCCTACTATGAGGTTCTCTGCGATGAACAAACGCGACTTTATGCAAGAATGTTTAGGTCTTGAGACGAGTGCTGGTCACAAGGCATTGCCTGCCTGGCGAGGCAGGCGGCGATTTCGGCCGGGATTGTGTTTCCACAAGGACCACGGCCATGAGCACGATCACATGGGGCGGCCGGGGACGGCTCGATACGCGGGCCCTTCGCGGCGGGTGTTCACGCTCGGCGTGGCGGGACCCGTCGGCTCGGGGAAGACAGCGCTCGTGGAGGCGCTTTGCAAGGCGCTTTGGCCCACAATCAATCTTGCAGTGATCACCAATGATATTTACACACATGAAGACGCTGAATTTTTGTCGCGCCGGGAGGTTCTGCCTCTCGAGCGCATTGTCGGCGTTCAGACGGGGGGGTGTCCGCACACAGCCATTCGCGACGACGCCAGCGCCAACCTGAGCGCGGTTGCGAACTTTCAGCGTCAGATTCCGGGGCTGCAAATGGTGATCGTGGAGTCGGGCGGAGATAATCTCACGGCCGTGTTTTCGCGCGAGCTGGCCGACCGATTCATCTTTGTGATCGACGTGGCCGAGGGGGACAAGATTCCTCGTAAAGGCGGGCCGGGGATTTGCAACAGCGACTTGCTCGTGATCAACAAGATCGATCTGGCCCCGCATGTTGGGGCCGACCTCGAGGTGATGCAGCGGGATAGCCTCAAAATGCGGGGCGAGCGTCCCTTTCTCATGGTGAGCCTCAGGCGCGGCGACGGCCTTGAGGATGTGCTGAACTGGGTGCGGCAACAGATTCCGGATCGCGAAAAGACGTCCTGATGAAGGCATTTGATCGCTGGAAGATCGACAGTGGGCGTGCGGTGATACCCCATGGGCAAATCTGTCGTGGCGAGCTTTCGGTCCCGCCTGAATTCCGGCATCTGTGCCACGCGGGGCACGAGGCCGCACGCGTGGGAGGAGCCCGAATCGAGCTGGTTTGCGAAAGGGGAGCAACGCGGCTGGGAGCCTGTTACCAGCAGATTCCGTTGCGCCTCATGCCCCCGTTCGTGATTGATGATGAACGTGCGTCCTTGCTGTATCTCATCAACTTGACGGCTGGCCTGCTCGACGGTGACGGCCATCTGGTGGAGGTCAAGGCACGCGCTGGGACTCATGCCGTGGTGACGGGGCAGTCGGCCACGCGCATTCATCCCGCGGTTGGCAGCTTTGCAATGCAGCAGTGGGCCGTGGAGGTCGAGGATGACGCCTGTCTTGTGGTGCTCCCGGGCCCCGCGATTCCGTATCAAGGATGCCGCTACTATCAGCGCGGGCGTGTCAATCTTGCCCCGCGGGCGCGGCTCATCTGGGGAGATATCTGGCTGGCCGGCCGGTACGAGCGCGGCGCGCTCTCGGAACGCTTCCTGTTCGAGACGATTGTCCAGGATTTCGAGGCGTGTCGAGCGGGCGAACTGATTTACCGCGACCGCTTTCGATGGAATGGACCCTGGGGGCCGGGCGACGTCGATTGGTACTTCGGGGGTGCGCTTGCCTCGGCCAGCCTGTTCGTGGCCGGACCGGTTACCGATCCGCCGCCGTACGAGAGCGTTCGCTTCCTGCGCTCCACGTTCCGGTTAGATTCGGGCGAAAGCTGTATCCGCTGGTGCGGCCCACCCGCCGCTGTCACAACCGACCTCGTCGAGACGGCCCTCACGCTCGCTTCTCAATGGACTGAAAGCCCCGGAGCGCCTCCCTGGCTGCTTTCCTCGAGCAGTCTGAGTCCCAACCACTGGTTCTCGTCCTGGAGCGGTTGACTCCAGGTCTGCTCGGGCTCGGCGCGTTCTCTAGAACTTGAAGAGAAAGCTGATGCCGCCGGTCAACTGGTTACGATACCTGTGTTCTCCATTCACGCCAAAAGCCGGAGCGCCAGCGAAATCACCGCGAATCTCAGGCCGAAACTCGATGAAACTCAAGGGGTGCCAGTTTACACCAAGGGTTACCTCGGAATAATTCGTGCTTACCCCTGTACGCGTGCCATTTGCGTCGTCGAACCACTCAAAGCGTGAATTGAAATCGACGGCGGAGGTTACGTGGAAGATATTGATGTTATATAGGCCGTACCACGCCCCTGTTCCGACCGGCGTGTTGGCGTCCCAGCCCATGTTGTTCTGGAAGACCTGTGTGAATCGTTCGTTCCAATCCTGCTGAACTCGTAATTCGACCATTGTAACATAGTCACCGGCCATTCCGGGCGCGGCGAAGATCGCATCCGGCCCTGCGTAAACCGAGGCTGTCAGTCGTGTCTTCCTCTCCTCTTGCAGCCAGTAATTCACCTGGCCTATGTAACAATACGACCTGCTGCTACGATTGACGAAAAAGGTGTTCGCACCCAAAGTCATTCCGCTCCAGATGTCCAGGCGGTTGGTGACGTGCCAGTTCGTGAGGAAACCGGTAAAAGCACCATCCTGCGAATAGAAGAATTGATAATCGCTTGAGTAGAACGGCCTGTAAGGGGCAAGGAACCCGTTGTAACCAATAATGGTATTCATTCGTCCGAGCTGGACATCCACTCCCCCCTCGGTCAGGATCGGCAGGTGAGCCGAGAGGTAGAGGTCGCGGAAATCCTGCCCGAACATGGGGTTGCCCGGCGGGAATCCGATCCCGCCCTTGGCAGCGCCCAGGGCGGCGTCTGAACCGGCGAAATAGCGGATCATGAAGCCGAGATTAAACCGATCCTGAGCGAGGGGTTTTTGAATCGTAAGGCCGACCTGATTGAGTAAGAATTGATTGCCATACCGGTTCAATCGCGGCGAGACCGAGAGCATGCCTGCCCCTGGGGAGGCTCCAGTATATCCTCCTTCAACCCAGCCGAATGTACGAATGGGGGCGTCACCGAAGAGGTTCCGGAGCCCGATACGGTCCATCAGGATATTCACCTCGGAGACCGGGGTCGCGCCCAATCTGAAGAGAGAAGGAGCCTGGATGTTTTCTGAAATCTCTCCGGGCAACGAATGCGACTCGAGCCCGGCGCTCGCCTCGGCCGGTCCCGGATTCGGTGGGATCGCGGGCGGCATGGGGTTCGGAGCCGGATCGGCGGGTATGACCACGGGCGCCGCGGGCTGAGTGCCCGGCCCAGCCTCATTCCCCGGATCCGAGGGTACGGCCGCGGGTACGGAACCCCCTGCGCCCGAGGGAGTTGGTTCCTGGGCGTACGAGACGGTCCCCCAGACGAGCAGACTCGCCAAACCGATCACCGCGTGAAGGATTCGAATCACGGACCTTCTCCCTGAGTGACAGGGCTTCGCGAGCAAAACACTGTTCCGCCTTGTTCTCGCCACGAAGAACTCGAGTGATCGGTGCAACACTGAGTGTCAGTTGTATCGGTTTTCGTGATGGTGTTGATCCAGCCCGGTAAGATTAAACAAAGCGATTGTGCGGCAAAAGCGATCGAATCGAAGTTCACTCCTGGCCGTCTCGATCTAAAATGTTAATGGAGCGAACGTCGTGGTCGGTTTCGTCTTCCACGATTGCGTGGGAGCCGGAATGCGGATTCGAATGGGTCTTGAGGTTTGAGTCCGGCGATTGTCCGCAGCCACGGCGCGGGGATTCCCGTGAGCGACTTCTCCCGGATCGATCCCTGGATAACGTGGGTTCCGCGCGATGGGAATACGAGGTCGTTGCTTCGGCAGAGCTTGAAAATAGGGGTGGAATGCTGCGTGAATCTTCGGTCTTCAGGTGGGAAGATCGGCAAGCGTGTGGGTTTAGAGCTCACCGGCAGCGGCCCAGGCGGGCTTGCCGGTTGGACGAAGCGGACGCGGGCGCGGAATGATGGCCCGGGCGAGCAACAGCGGGAGGCTGAGAACCGCAAGGGTCACGCGGAAGCTCGTTTGAAGAATGGCCCCGACCATCCAGCAGGTCAGCCTGATGAGCGCGAAGACAGAACCCAGGGCCAGGTCAAACGCAATGGCGATGAGCGCTTGGACCCCAGTATAGGTGCGGCGGATTCGCCCCCTCCGGCCAACCGTGTATTCCGTGGTGTAAGACAGGGACATTGGTGAATTCTCCGCCGCCACGCGACCCATCACGGTCAAGTTCAGATTCCGCGGTCTCTGGAGCCGCCTGTTCGTGATTCGCCAGCGGCGGATGAATATTGGGCTTCAGGACTCGGAGCCCTGGCACGCGGACTGGCGGACTCGCGGGTTCAAGGCTCAAGGATCGACGAGAAGCAGAAGTTCAATATCCCCAGCATCATGCGATGACAGGCGGCCCTGTCCTCTCGTGCGACCGGGTGTTCCGATCTCGAGAGTCCGCGCACGGCTCTTCCCTGGGACGAGCCGGCCACAAACCGTCCAGTCGGTTGGTAAACCTTGCCGATAGTATGATCTGGACCGATTCAGGGACGAATCGGCGTGACGGAACGAGGATGGGTGACGTGTACGTGCGGGATCGTCGCCAGCGGAAACATTTGCCGGTGGATTGTCCCCGGGACGAGCAGGGATCTCCCCGGTGCCGGGAGCGCATGCTCGACGCCGCGATGCGTGTGGCTGTGCGCGACGGGATCGTGGCGGTCACGCTGGACGCCGTTGCGCGTGAGGCGGGTCTGAGCAAGGGCGGGCTGCTCCACCACTTCCGCACCAAGCACGACCTGATCGCAGCCCTGATGCAGGAGTTCCAGGCCCGGACGTTGGGCGTGCTTGCGGATCGTCTCGCGGCGGATCCCGATCCTCGGGGCCGCGTGTTCCGGTTGATGATGGAGCTGGTACTCCGCCCTCGTTCACAAGGTGCTCCGGCGTCCGAGGCGGAAGCCGCCCAGACGAGCCGGCTGTTCACCGCCTTGCTCGTCGCGGCGGCGCACGAACCGGGTCTGCTCGAATCGTTCCGGCGGGAGATGGCGAGGCTGCTCGAGCGCGGACTGGCCGAAGGTTCGAACGGGTTGCGGCAGGTGGCGCTCCTGCCGGCCATCCACGGCCTTTTGCTCTGGCGGCATCTTGGCATCCTGGGGCAGAACGATCCCCTGGGGGCTGAGATTGTTTCGGAGCTTTTGCGGCTTGCCGAAGGTCCCGAGTCGCGGGCGCTGGAAAGCGAGAGTGCGGCATGAAACGGGTCCTTGTCGCGCTGGTGATTCTGGCGAGTGTGGGTGCGGGCGCGTGGTGGTGGTTTACCCGCGCTCATCATGGATTGAAGCCGCTGGCGATTTACGGCAACGTCGACCTGCGGCAGGTTCAACTTGCGTTCAACAACAGCGAAAGAATTGTTGATGTTCTTGCGCAGGAAGGTGATCACGTGAGGAAAGGTCAGGTGCTGGCGCGGCTGGATCGCAGCCGGCTGGCGCCGCAGGTTGCGGAGGCCGAGGCGCAGGTTTCGGCCCAGCGGCACATGGTTGAGCGCATGCGCAACGGCAGCCGGCCCGAGGAAATTGCGGAGGCCCGTGCGCAGGCCGCTGCGCAGCAGTCGATTGTCGAGCGGTTGCATAACGGCAGCCGGCCCGAGGAAATCGCCCAGGCGCGTGCCAACGTCTCCGCGTCCCTTGCCGAGGTCGCCAATGCGAAGCGCAGGTTTGATCGGCTCAAGAAGCTCTCCGATGTTCGCCTGCCCGATCAGTCGAAGGTGCAGGCGGTGAGCCAGGAGGAATTCGACGATGCGACCGCTGCGCTTGACGAGGCCGAGGCCAGGCTGATCGTCAATCGCAAGGCGCTCGAGCTGGCGGTTCTGGGTCCGCGCAAGGAAGACATCCGCGAGGCCGAGGCCAGGCTGGAGAGCCTGCGCAAGGCGCTCGAGCTAGCGGTTCTGGGCCCGCGCAGGGAAGACCGCGGCCAGGCGGATTCGATGTTGCGGGGGAACGAGTCGAAGCTGGCGTTTCTCAAGCAGCAACTGGCGGATACAGAGCTTCTTGCGCCGGCGGACGCGGTGATCCGCACTCGCTTGCTCGAGCCGGGCGAGATGTCGTCGCCGCAACGTCCCGTCTACTCGCTCGCAATCCTCGACCCCAAGTGGATCCGCGCTTATGTTTCCGAAACCGACCTGGGCAAGCTGCACCCGGGCATGAAGGCGTCGGTCATGGTGGATAGCTTCCCGGACAGGCGGTTTGAGGGCTGGATCGGTTTTATCTCCCCGGTTGCTGAGTTCACGCCCAAGGCCGTGCAGATCGAGGAGCTGCGCACGAGCCTGGTGTACGAGGTGCGCGTTTTCGTCAAGGACGAAGGCGATGTGTTGCGGTTGGGCATGCCGGCGACTGTGACGTTTCCGCCGGACGTGGCGGCGAGCCCTGCGCCGGAGGCTTCCCGATGAGCACCGCCGCCAGCCCACCCGTGCTCGAGGGGCGAAGCGTCAGCAAGGGCTACCGGCTCCCGACCGGCGAAGCCATCCAGGCGCTCGACGCCGTGTCGGTTGAGGTCCCTCGAGGCACGCTGACGGCCCTTGTGGGACCCGATGGCGCGGGCAAGACCACGCTGATTCGCCTGAGCGCGGGGCTGATCTCGGTCGACTCCGGCACGCTTTCCGTGCTTGGGGAGAACGTCGCCAGGCATCCCGAGCGGGTTCAGGAACGTCTGGGCTACATGCCCCAGCGGTTTGGACTCTACGAGGATCTGACGGTTGGCGAGAACCTGGATCTTTACGCCGACATGCACGGAGTCACCGCCGCGGAGCGCAGCGCCCGGTATCCGCGCCTGCTGGGCATGACAGCGCTTGAGCCGTTCACCCGCAGGCTGGCCGGGCAACTGTCGGGCGGCATGAAGCAGAAACTGGGCCTGGCATGCACTCTCGTGCGCTCACCTGAGCTCTTGTTGCTGGATGAGCCGACGGTCGGGGTCGATCCGCTCTCGCGGCGGGATCTCTGGGCCATCATCACGCAACTGGTGCGTGAGCAGGGGCTGACGGTGCTCGTGAGCACGTCGTATCTCAACGAGGCCGAGCGCTGCGATCGCTCGATCGTGCTCCGCGAAGGCAAGCTGCTGGCGCAGGGGCCGCCGACGGAGGTGAGCGAGCTCGCGCTGGGACGCGTGTTTCTGGTCCAGCCGCCGGCGGGACAGTCTGCGCGGAGCCTCCAGGCGCGGCTGATCGACGATCCCGGAATCGTCGACGCGGTACCCGAGGGGGGGCAGGTTCGGGTCGTCACGCCCGGCGAAAGTGGGAAAGATCTCGCCGCTGGGATCGCCCTCCGCGGGCTCGAGGTCGCGGCCGCGGAGCCAATGTTCGAGGATGGCTTCATGACCTTGCTCCGGAGCACGCCCGGTGAGGGGCTTGCCGCGGCGGGATCGATGACGCTTGAACGCCCCCACCACGCTCTGCGCGAGGATGTCGTGGTCTCGGTGCGTGAGCTGGTGCGCAGGTTTGGAAGCTTCGTCGCGGTGGATCGCGTGAGCTTTGAGGTACGCTCGGGGGAGATTTTCGGCCTGCTCGGCCCGAATGGCGCGGGCAAGACGACCACGTTCCGCATGCTCTGCGGTTTGCTGCCGGCGTCGAGCGGTACACTGCGCGTGGCAGGGATGGATCTGCGCAAGGCGCGCGCGTCGGCCCGGCAACGGATTGGCTACGTGGCCCAGAAATTCTCGCTTTACGGCCAGCTTTCCGTGAGTGAGAACCTGGAGTTTTTCGCCAGCGCCTATGGTTTGCACCGGCGGCGGCGGCGGGAGCGAATCGCCTGGGCGCTTGAGGAATTCGAGCTTGAGCGGATGATCCGGCTGCCGAGCGGTCAACTGCCGGGCGGATACCGCCAGCGACTGGCGATGGCGATTGCGCTTCTGCATGAGCCCGAGATTCTGTTTCTCGACGAGCCGACCTCGGGGGCGGATCCGCTGGCCCGCCGCGAATTCTGGCGCAGAATCACTGCGCTTGCCGAGCAAGGCGTCACCATCATCGTGACCACGCACTTCATGGTCGAGGCCGAGTACTGCGACCGGGTGGCGATCATGGACGCCGGGCGGGTGCTGGCCCAGGGAACACCGGCGGAAGTGCGGGGCTGGACCGGCGCTGAGCCGGGGCATGCGCTCACGATGGAAGACGCCTTCATCCGAATTGTCGAGTCCGCGCGCGGGCAAGCCACGTCGCGCTCCGAGCATGCGGGAGGTGCGGCATGAACACGCACGGCCGCTCCTTGCACGGCGGTGCGCTCGCCCGGGCGAGGCGCATCTGGTCGCTGGTACGCAAGGAAACCCACCAGGTCGTGCGCGATCCCAGCAGCATCGCCACGGGCATTGTACTGCCCCTGATCTTGATCCTGCTCTTTGGCTACGGGCTGTCGCTCGAT
This sequence comes from Planctomycetales bacterium, assembly GCA_027451885.1. GTDB lineage: Bacteria > Planctomycetota > Planctomycetia > Isosphaerales > Isosphaeraceae > JAKBAP01. The sequence goes on along the minus strand of DAIDHX010000197.1, from coordinate 3,142 downwards.
GTGACAAACGTGCCGATCGCCGTGGTGCTCGAAGCCCCCACGCCCGAGGCCGCGGAGCTGGCCGCCGGCTTCCAGCTTTCGCCCTACTTCGACGCCTCGCTCTTGACCGCGATGCACGAGGCCGAAACGCTCATGCTCGAGCGCAAGGTCGACGCGATCGTGCGGATTCGCCCCGATTTCGCCCGGGAGTTGAGCCTGGGCGCGGCCGAGGTCCAGATTCTCGTCCACGGCACCGACGCCAACAAGGCGCGCATCATTCAAGCGTATGCCCAGGGCGCAGTGGCCCAGTGGTCCGCGCGCAGAGCCGCGGAAGGCAAGGACCCAGCCGCCGGACCGGTTCTGGTTCGCGATCGGCTCTGGTTCAATCCCGCGAACGACAGCCACCATTTCCTGATTCCAGGGCTTGTGGTGCTGGTGATGACGCTCATCGGCGCGCTTTTGACCTCCATGGTGATGGCACGCGAGTGGGAGCGCGGCACGCTCGAAAGCCTCTTCGTCACACCCGTCCGCATCGATGAGATTCTGCTGGGCAAGACCATCCCCTACTTCGTGCTGGGAATGATCGGGCTCTCACTCTGCCTGCTCGCGGCCCGGTTCCTGTTCGCGGTGCCGGTGCGGGGATCGATCTGGGTACTGGCCGGCGCCTCCATGCTCTATTTGCTGGTTGCGCTGGGAGCCGGGCTCTTCATCTCCACGGCCACTCGCAGCCAGTTCGTGGCCAGTCAGATCACCGTCCTGGTGACGTTCCTGCCGGCGTTCATGCTCTCCGGGTTTCTCTTCGACCTGCGCAGCATGCCCGCCGCCGTCCGGGCGCTCACGACAATCTTGCCCGCGCGGTATTACGTGGCCGTGCTGCAATCGTCATTCCTCGCCGGCGACGTCTGGGGCGTGATCGTGCCGAATACCGCCGCGCTCGCGGTGATGGCGGTCGTGGTGCTCATGCTCAATCGGGCCATCACACGCAAGTCGCTCGACTGAAAGGAGGCGAGGCGTGATCGAATCGATCCTGCGAATCCTCGCTCTCACGCGCAAGGAGCTCCTGGCCGTGCTCAAGGACCCGCGCGGCCGGCTCACGCTCTTCGTACCACCAATCTTTCAATGCTTGATCTATGGATACGTTGCGAGTTACGACCTCAATGATGTGCCCTTCGCCGTGCTCGATCGCGACCATAGTGCGGCCTCGCGCGATCTGATCGCCCGCCTCGACGGCTCGCGCAATTTCCACCGCCAGGCAGGCCTTTTCCGCAACCAGGACGCCACGCGCTGGATCGACGATCGCCGCGTCTTGCTCGTCATCAGCATCGATCAGGATTTCGAGCGCAGGCTGATGCTTGGCCAGTCCGCGGAGATCCAGCTCCTGGCCGACGGGCGCAATTCCAACACGGCGGGGACGGCAGCAGGATATGTAAGCGCAATCATTGCCGAATTCAATGCCGCCTGGCGTGCCGCGCATGGCCTCGCGGGCATGCCGGTACAGGTCTCGCTCAGGGCCTGGTTCAACCCCAACCTCGAGACCCGCTGGCACATGATCCCAAGTCTGATCGGAACGCTTACCTTGCTTCAAACGCTGCTGCTGACCGCCATGTCGGTCGCGCGCGAACGCGAGGAAGGCACGCTCGACCAGCTTCTGGTCTCCCCGTTTCGCCCCATCGAGGTCATGGCTGGCAAGGCGCTGCCGTCGGTCCTGATCGGGATCGTGCAGGCGACCAACATCCTGCTCGTGGCTCAGCTCTGGTTTCGTATCCCCTTCGAAGGCTCGTACCTCACGCTCTACACCGGTTTGACCGTGTTCTTGCTGTCAGCGGTGGGGGTGGGGCTGCTCGTGTCCGCGATCTCGGCCACAATGCAGCAGGCGATGCTCTATTCGTTCCTGGTCATGATGCCGTTCGCGCTGCTCTCTGGCCTGGCCACGCCGATCAGCAGCATGCCGGAAACGCTGCAACAATTCACACGGCTCAATCCGCTGCGCTACGCGATCGAGATCGCTGAGCGTGTTTACCTGGAAGGCGCTGGGCTCAAGCTCCTTGCGCCCGACCTCTGGCCGCTGGCCGGGATCGCGCTTGGGACGCTGTTGCTGGCGTCCTGGATGTTCCGGCACCGGGTCGCCTGAGAGGAAGAAGGCATGGACGCCGGCAAGGCACAGTTTGAGCCAGTCAGGGGGGCCCGCGGGGGGCATCCCGCTGCCGCGACGACGCGGTGGATGGCTCTGCGCCTTGGCTGTGCCTCGCTTGGTGTGTGCTTCGCGCTCGCCGCGGGCTGCACTCCGTTGCGGTCGTGGGTTCATAATGGCTTCAAGGTCGGACCGAACTTTGAGGCTCCGCCGGCCGACTTCGCCCCGGATTGGATCGACACCGCCGATCCCCGTGTGCAGCACGAATTGCCCGCCGATCCCGCCTGGTGGAACAACTTTCAGGATCCTGTGCTTGCGTCGTTGATCGAGATCGCCTACGCGCGGAACCTCGACTTGAAGAGCGTGGGCACGCGCGTGCTCCAGGCGCAGGCCCAGCGCAACATCGAGATCGGCAATCTGTTCCCGCAGTCGCAGACCGCGATCGCCGACTACGCGCACGCCCAGATCAGCCGCAATCTGAATATCTTCAACACACCCCGCGCGTCGCTACCGTCCCAGCTCAACATCTGGGCGACGGGCTTCAATGCGTCGTGGGAGCTTGATTTTTGGGGCAGGCTCAGGCGCACGATCGAGGCCTCGGAAGCCGATCGAGATGCGTCGGTTGAGAGCTTTCATGACGCCCTGATCACGCTCACGGCGGACGTGGCGTCGACGTACATCCAGATTCGGACGGTGCAGGAGCGCACGGTGTTCGCGCGGAGGAATGCCGAGATTGAGCGGAAGTCGCTGGAGCTTGCGGAGGCCCGCTACCACGCGGGGAAGGCGACCGCGCTTGACGTGAAGCAAGCGCGCTCGAGCCTGGCGCAGACGGAGTCAACGATTCCGCCGCTTTTGATCAATTTGCGGCAGGCGGGCAATCGGCTGTGCATTTTGCTCGGCCAGCCGCCTCACGACATGGTTGCCGAGCTTGGTGAGGCGCCCATCCCCGCGCCGCCGCCCGAGGTCGCGGTGGGCATTCCCGCGCATCTGCTCGACCAGCGCCCCGACCTGCGCAAGGCCCGGCGCGAGGCC
>DAIDHX010000196.1 GCA_027451885.1 Planctomycetales bacterium | reverse complement strand
GTTGTTTCCGCGGCGACGAACCGAACCCAAGCACGCCAGAAACCGAACCCAATCGCGTAAGAAAGTGATGCCAAAAGCGTGTCAGAAATTGGTGCCACAACCGCTGCGCAAAATCCACCAAAGACTATCCGTAATATGAAGCCACTACAGGAGAACCGTCGACTGCGAACCGAACCCATTGCACCCGCGCGGACCGAACCCATTGTGCCCGCGCGGACCGAACCCAGCGCGGGGAAAATCGTGACCGGCTGGGCGCCAGCGTTGAGGGGTGGACCTGGCACGAATGCACGCACTTGCTCGCGCGGCGTGCTCGCGGAATAAGTACGCCTGTCATACATAAAGGGGGAATGACCACGCCGGGGAATGACCACGCCTGTCCTACATAAAAGGGGAATGCCCACGCCTGTCCTACATGTCCTACATATATGAGGCGTGAGTGCGGCGGGAAGGCCTCGGCATCGGGCGCGTCATCGGGCGTCATGATAGGCCTCGGCATCGGGCGCGTCATCGGGCGTCATGATTGGGATGTTTGCGAGAACCCGCAGTCTCTGCGCAGTCCGATCGGTTCGATCGGAAAATGGGAGGTTCGTGATTCGGGTCGCGTCAACGTGCGTTAGATTCATGGTGAGAAGAACCTGGAACGGCGTCTGAACCGTCCGTATTTCACCTTCCACGACTCACGCAAAGCACCTCGGCGATTCCCGAGTCGATGAATCCTTAAAGCCTAAAGCCTAAAGCCTAAAGCCGATGCGGGGCGGGTCGGACCACCTGGCCTGCGGTTCGTGTTTGTATCGTGACCGGCTGGGCGCCGGCGTTGAGGGGCGGACCTGGCACGAATGCACGCACTTGCTCGCGCTGCGTGCTCGTATCGGAGGCGCGGTCGAGGGTGTTGTTTTCACGCCGAAGGAGCGAACCCAGGCGCGGCAGAAAGTGAAGCCGAAGCGTGTCAGAAAATGGTGCCACAACCGCTGCGCAAAATCGAGCCAGGGCTCTCTGTAACATGAATTCCCTAAGGGAGAACCGTCGACTGCGAACCGAACCCATTGCGCCCGCGCGGAGCGAAGCCATTGTGCCCGCGCGGACCGAACCCAGCGCGTGGGAAACGCGAAGCCATCGAGCCGCGACAAGCCGAACCCAACGCGCCCGCGGAGCGAACGGAATCACATGCGGGAAGCGGAGTTAATCACATGCACGAACCGACCCATTGCGCCGGCGCGGAAAAAGCGAAGCCAACCGCGCATAAAACCGAGTCTATGCGCGCCAGAACATGAAGCCATGAAACGAGAACCGTCGACTGCGGACCGAACCCACCGCGCGGACCGAACCCACCGCGCCGCGACAAACCGAACTCAGCACTGTGACAAACCGAACCCACCGCGCGGAAAAAGCGAAGCCAGCCGCCTGCGCGGACCGAACCCAGCGCGCTGCGGCAGGCCGAAGCGTGCGCGGGAGGCGACTGCGAGATTTCGGCTGCGGCAGCCACGCGATCCTGTTGCCGGGTTCCGGCTGGGCGGGTCGAGCCCGGAAGGTGCTCCCTGGCGATTGGACGGTTTGTGCCGCCGGGATGGGCCTTCACCTGTCGACGACCGTTCTGCAAATTCGCGTCAGGAATCCTCAAAGAAACGGACGTCAACCCCTCAAAGGGACCGAGCGGGGATCGCCAGGGAGGATGGAGGGCGGTTGCTTCAATTCTCGAGAGTTCACAATAATCATCGCACCAGACGCGAATGCCGTGAGGTGCCGATGTCTTGGAGAGCACGGACCAAGCCGGGAGCGACAATGCTGATTGCGCTTGAGAATGTCACCAAGACTTACGGCAAGGTGCGGGCGCTTGCCGGGCTTACGGTCGAGTTGCCGGCGGGCGCGATTGGGCTTCTGGGTCCGAACGGGTCGGGCAAGACGACGATGATACGCGTGTTGCTTGGCTTGATCCGGGTCGATTCTGGGGGTGGGCGTGTGCTGGGTTTGGACCTGGCGCGGGAGCAAATCGAGATCCGGCGGCGGATTGGATTTGTGCCTGAGAATGAGTGTCTGTTCCCGGGGATGGTGGGGATCGAGTTCGCGGCGTATGCGGGTGAGCTGGTGGGGATGGATTCGCGCGATGCGCTCAGGCGTGCCCATGAGGTGCTCGATTACGTTGGGCTGGGCGAGGCGCGATACCGCCGGGTGGAGTCGTACTCCACTGGCATGAAGCAGCGGCTCAAGATTGCCTCCGCGATCGTGCACGACCCGGAGTTTCTGATTCTGGACGAGCCGACGAACGGGATGGACCCAAAAGGGCGTGAAGATGTGCTTTCGCTTTCGATCGACCTGGCGCGGAACAAGGGGATGAGCCTTCTGTTCTCCAGCCATTTGCTCACGGACGTGGAAGCGGTGTGTGAGCATGTGATGGTGCTTGGGCACGGCAAGCTGCTTGCGCGGGGGCGAATTGAAGACCTCAAGCAGGCGCACGAGCGGCAATTTGAGATCCGCGTGAAGGGAGAAACGGCGGCGTTTGCGGCGGAGCTTGCGGACCGCGGCATCCCTGCGCAGCGCGAGGATGACGCCGTGCTAGCCGTCCTGCCGCCAGGAGCGGGCCCCGCGCAGGTATGGGAAGCCGCGCGGGCTCGCGGCGAACAGATCCGATCGTTTCGGCCCAGGCGGAGCACGCTCGAAGAAATCTTCCTCACCGCGGTCCGGGGAGAGCGATAGTGCCAATCTTCGACCAGGGATATCAGCACTGGGATGGGCAGCTCTCCGGCCAGTTTGGGCGGATTCTGGCCATTGTCTCTCGCGGTGTTCAGGTGCAGATCCGCAATCGCTGGGTGCGCTGGATCATGCTCGCCGCGCTGGGACCGGCGTTTTTGCTCTCGGTGTTCCTCGTCATCTGGGGCCTGTTTGAATCCAAATCCTCCTTGCTCACCCCATTCTTTGGACTGCTCAAAAACTTGCCCGAGGAGCTCCAGGCTGGGCCCAAGGCCTTCCGAATCGCCGTCTGGACACTCGCCGTCCGGCAGTTCTTCGAGCTCCAGATCTTCTTCTCGATGATGCTCGTGCTGCTGATTGGCCCAGACCTGATCAGCCAGGATCTGCGATTCAACGCCCTGCCGCTTTACCTCTCGCGGCCCATCCGCCGCTGGGAGTACTTCGTGGGCAAGCTGGGCGTGATCGCTGTGTTTCTCTCCGCGGTGACGTTGCTGCCGGTGCTTGTGGCCTTTCTCCTGGGATTTGGCTTCAGTCTGGACGCGAGTGTGATCCGCGATACGGGGCTCCTGTTTTTGGGGTCGCTCGCTTATGGCGTGGTGGTGGTGTTCTCGGCGGGGCTGTTGATGCTGGCGTTCTCGTCGATGTCGCGCAACTCGCGTTATGTGGGAGCGACCTGGCTTGTCTTCTGGCTGGTGAGCGGTGTCTCGGCGCAGGTCTTGAAGGAGACGGTCAACCGGGACTGGTGTCCGCTGGCGTCGTACACGCGGAACCTGCTGCGTATCCGTGACAGTCTGATTGGCGCCCATGCGGCGTGGGGTCAGATCGAGCGGCTGACAGAGGCCGGCCGGGACACGTTTGACGCGATGGCGTCGGGCCCATTTCTGCGCGGCAGGCGTGGGCTTGGCCCTCCGCTGCCCCCGATGTCCCGCCGGGCTCCGCGTCCTCAGTTTCAGAGCCCGATCATGGCCGCGTTCATTCCGCCGACGTTTCCCTGGTGGTGGTCGGCGAGTGTGCTGTGCGGGCTGGCGGTCCTATCAATTGGGGTTCTGGCCACGCGTGTGCGGGGTCTGGATCGGCTCAATTGAAGCCGATTGCGGTTGAGGGGAAGGCCGAGCTGGTTTCTCGCGCCGTTTTCCGAGGGGAATGGCAGTCTGATGAGTGAGCCGGTGATCACATTTGAGGGGGCGTCCAAGTGGTACGGCAATGTGATCGGCCTGAACAACCTATCGCTCCAGATCGGGCCCGGCGTGACGGGTCTGCTGGGGCCGAATGGGTCTGGCAAGAGCACGTTGCTTCAGCTTGCGACGGGCCAGCTTCGGCCCAGCCAGGGGGGAGTGCGGGTGCTAGGCTACCGGCCGTGGAGCAATCCCGAGCTCAATCGCTTGATCGGGCTTTGTCCGGAGCAGGACGCCTTCTTCGAATGGATGTCTGGGCGTGAATTCCTCACGCACTGCGGCTGGCTGGCCAACCTGGGCCGCGCCGGGGCGAAGGGGGCCGTCGAACGCGTGCTTGAGGTCACCCGCATGACGGAGCATGCGAACAGAGCCATCAGGGGATATTCCAAGGGGATGCGGCAGCGGATCAAACTGGCTCAGGCCATGATCCACGAGCCGCGTATGCTCTTTCTGGACGAGCCGTTCACGGGCACCGATCCGATTGCCAGACGCGAACTGATCGACGTGATTCTCGACTACGGCCGGACCGGCAAGACCGTGCTTCTGGCCAGCCACGTCTTCCATGAGATTCAGGCTGTCACGCGCGACATCGTGCTGCTCAATCGTGGCCGGCTGGTCGCGCAGGGGGACGTTCGCCAGATCCGAGACCTGATTGATACCCATCCGCATCGGATCGTGCTCAGGTCGAGGGCGGTTCGAGCCCTGGCCGCCAGCCTGGCTGTTTACGACGATGTGGTGGGCATCGAGTTCAAGGAAACCGGCACGATCGTGGTCGAGACAAACCGCCCTGATCAATTCTACGGCCGGTTAGTGGGGCTTGCCCTCGACGGCGCGGGGATCGACGAGGTTTACTCGGACGACGATAACATCGAGGCCGTCTTCAAGTATCTGGTGGTCGCATGACGAAAAGCGTCCTTGCCGAGCCTGCCGTGACTGTTGCCGCTGCCTCGGCTCCCAGGCGCTCGTGGATCGATCCGCTCGCGCTTTGGTCCGTCGTGCGGATCACCGCCGCGCGCCAGGGCCGAGGCAAGCGCACGTTCATCATCGCGGGATTGCTCGCGCTGCCGATCGCGCTTGGCATGATCATTCGAAATGTCGCTGATCCGTATCTTCCCAAAAACATCGAGAACCTGCTCCTCTTCGTCTTGATCTTCCAGGGGCTCATGCCGCTTGTCGCGCTCCTGTTCGCCACCGGGATGGTGCAGGACGACATCGAGGAGCAAACACTCACTTACTTGCTCATTCGTCCCATTCCACGAGGGGCGATCTACTGTGGTAAGCTGGTCGCGACGCTGTTCTCGGCCTGGACGCGGGTGGCGTTTTTCACCGCGCTTGCCTTCGCCGTGGTGTATTTTGGGAACAAGGAAATGGGCGCTGCTGCGCTTGTGGCGCGCGGGGCGGTGATCCTTGGGCTGGAGGCGCTTGCCCTGGCGGCCTATGTGAGCATCTTCGGCTTCATGGGGCTGTGGGCGAAGCGGGCGCTCCTGATAGGCGCGATCTACATCGTCCTTCTCGAGAACGCGCTTGCCTACATCGACTTTGCATTCCGCAATCTCACGGTGATGTTTCATATCCGGGTGCTTTCCGTGAGCTGGCTGGACATACCGGCGGACTATTACAACATCGATCCTGCGACTGCGCCTTCGGTCTCCACCTCGCTGATTGCGCTGGCCTCGATCACGGCGGTCATCACCGGCCTTGGTGCGTGGATCTTCAGCGTCCGCGAGTATCGTATGAAGACGCCCGAGGGCGTCTGAGCGGCCGGTTGGCCTGGTCCTGGGATCGCGCGATATCGCTGGCCGCGGTTTTGCGTCAGAATAGGTTAGCCGGCGGGGTCACGGGAGCGTCCTGATCGAAGCGGCGACTCGGAGTCACACAGTGCCCAAGGCAGCGACCAGGGTCGGGGGCGAGCCCCAGAAGACGGAGCCGGCCCGGCTGCGCTTCGAGCAGGGTACGCTCGTGGTCGAGGGGCCTGGTTCCGAGGATCTGGCCAGCCTGCCTGGGATCAAGCTCGATGCGCGTACCGGCCAGCTCCGCGCCCCGGCGATCTGGTATCGCGCCATCGTGGAGCATCTGCGTCAGCACAAGCAGGCTTACGTTGACGAAGCGCGCGACTACGAGCCTGCACGCTGGCGTCTCCAGGTCGAGAAGACCGCGTTCCCGCATCAGGTCGATGCACTCGATGCCTGGTGGAAGGCCGGTGGGCGCGGCGTTGTGGTGCTTCCCACCGGCACAGGCAAGACTCATCTCGCGAACATGGCGATCGAACGCGCGGGCCGGCCGACCCTGGTTGTCACCCCGACGCTCGACCTCATGAACCAGTGGTACGATGAACTGTCGCTGGCGTTCGGCGTCGAGTCGGGGCTGCTCGGCGGCGGATACTTCGAGCTCAAGCCAATCACCGTCACAACCTACGACTCTGCCTATCTGCACATGGACCGCGTGGGGAATCGGTTCGGGCTCGTCGTCTTCGACGAGTGCCATCACCTGCCGGGTCCGACCTACGGCCTGGCGGCGACCTGCGCGATCGCCCCTTATCGCCTCGGGCTTACGGCCACGCCCGAGCGCGCGGACAACGCCCATGTGCATCTCGAAGCGCTCGTGGGGCCGATCGTTTACCGCCGCGAGATCACCCAGCTCAAGGGGGATTATCTGGCCGAATATCGTGTGACCACGCTCCACGCCCACCTGAGCGACGAGGAACGCGTGCGCTACGAGCAAGCGCGCGAGACCTATCGCCGGTTCGTGCGCGAGTCAGGCATCAGCATGAGCCAGCCGGGGGGCTGGGCACGGTTCCTGTTTATGGCCTTTCGCTCGCCGGAGGGGCGCGAGGCGTTCCGCGCTTACCGCGAGCAGCGCGAACTGGCGCTCGCCGCGCCCGCGAAGCTCAAGCTGCTGGCGAAGCTGCTCGATCGCCATAACGGTGATCGCGTGCTCATTTTTACGCATGATAACGCGACGGTCTATACGATCGCGCGGCAGTTCCTGGTGCCGGTCATCACGCACCAGACGAAGACCAAGGAACGCAAGGACATCCTGCTCAAGTTCAATTCGGGGCATTATCCCATCGTGGCGACCTCGCGGGTGTTGAACGAGGGAGTGAATGTGCCGGAGGCGAATGTGGCGATCGTGCTTTCGGGCTCGGGCTCGGTGCGTGAGCATGTCCAGCGACTGGGGCGTGTGCTCCGCAAATCGGGCGACAAGGAGGCGATCCTTTACGAGGTTGTCACCCGCGGGACGGTCGAGGAGTTCACCTCGAATCGCCGCCGCCGGCACGATGCCTACGACGGCACAGGGGAAGCGCAGGTCTAGCTCGAGCGCGAATGGGGGAGCCATGCTAACGGGGGATCTGGTGCGGGCGCGCGTGGTCAAGGATCGGGTGATCCCGCTCTATCTCGATCGCGCCCGGCCCCACTGGCTCGAGGCGGCCGAGACCCTGCTTGCGCTCTACCGCGAGGGGATCGGCCGCACCCGCGCCTGGATCGAGGAAGAGATCGACGCGCTTTACGGCAGTGGCGGCAAGGCGAGTCTTGTTTACCGCGGGCTCGCGAAGGTGATCGACGACCGCGCGGAGTTCGAGGTTGTTTCGCAGGCGCCTCCGGAGCAGATCCGCGAATGCGTCTTCACCGCCGCGGCGGCGGAACGCCGCGCCATCCTGGCCCACACGGGCGTTGGTCCCAGGCGCGGGTTCGATCGCGAAAAGGTGCTGCGCGAGGCCGCCCTTGCACTCGAGCTCGAGCCGGAGGCCGTCGTCGCCGGGCTATTCGCCGACCTCCGCGATGAAAACCGGCTGTTGCGGTTCGAGGACGCCACGGCCGAACAGATCATCGACCGCTACAACGTCGCGCTCGCGCAGGCGATTCTCTTGCGCTCGGTGCGCATCGAGCTCGAAATCCGCCGCGAGCGCCCCGCCCGCTATCGCCAGATCTTCCGCTGGCTCAAGTTTCATCGCCTGATCCACCAGGTTGAGGGGACCGTGAGCGAAGGCTACACCATCCGTATCGACGGGCCGCTTAGCCTCTTTTCCGCCACGACCAAATACGGTCTCCAGGTCGCCCTCTTCCTGCCCGCCGTCTTGCTCTGCCAGAATTACCGCCTGGTCGCGGAGCTGCGCCATGGACCGAAGCGCGAACCCCGCGCATTCGAGCTCTCACCCGGCGACGGGCTTGTCTCGCCCATGGGAGACTACGGCGTCTATGTGCCCGAGGAAATGAAGGCGTTCGCCGAGCGCTTTCGCCAGGTCGCTCCCGCCTGGGAGATCCGCGAAACCACCGTCATCCACGAGCTCGGGCGCGAGGGCGTCTGGATCCCCGACTATGTGCTCGTGCACAGGCAAAGCGGGATCGAGGTCTATCTCGATATCGTTGGGTTCTGGCGGCGGTCAAGCCTCGAACGCATCGTGAGCCTGCTCCCCGCGCACGGTCCCCCGCGCTACGTTCTGGCGGTCTCCGATAAGCTCAAGGTCGACGAGTCCGCCCTCGACGCCTTGGCTTGCCCGATCTTGCCGTTCCGAGAGATCCCAAACGCACTCGAGCTTGCGGGACTGCTGGCGAGATTTGTGCCCGAGCGCGACTGATCGCCCTGGCTTCTTGATTCCGCTTCGATCCCCAGGCTGCCTGGAGACATGCCCATGATTCGATCGCTTGTTGTGGCCTGCGCTTCGGTTTGCCTTGCGGGACCGTCGCTGGCAGCCGATCCGCAGTTGAGCACGGCACGCTCCCGCGATTCGGTGCCGGGGCTCAAGGATTCCGTTGAACTGGTACGCGATAAATTTGGACTTGTGCATATCTATGCCAAAAATGATCATGACTTGTTCTTTGCTCAGGGCTATTCCGCCGCGCGGGATCGGCTGTTCCAGCTCGAGATCTGGCGGCGCCAGGCGATGGGCGAGACCGCGGAGATCCTGGGCGCGCGTGGCGTGACGCGCGACGTGGGAGCGCGGCTGCTCAGGTTCCGGGGCGACATGGCCGCCGAGCTCGCCCATTATCATCCCCGGGGCGCGGCGATCGTGAACGCATTCGTGGACGGGGTGAACGCCTACATCACGCGGACCGAGCGCGAGCCGCGGCTGTTGCCGATCGAGTTCGCCGTGCTCGGCATCAAACCCGGGCGCTGGTCGCCCGAGGTCGTCGTGTCGCGGCACAACGGCCTGTACGGCAATCTGACCCGCGAGGTCCGCAACGCCCGGCTCGTGCATGTCCTGGGACCTGAAACCGCGGCCAACCTGCTCAACCTGCACCCCGGGAACCCAAGCCTCGAACCCAATCCGAAGGTCGACCTGGGGCAGCTCCCGCCCGATGTGCTCGACCTTTACCAGGCGTATCGCGCGCCTGTGGTCTTCGAGCCGGAAGATGTGGTCGAACAGTATCGAGCCCGCTCGGTCGCCGCGGCCAAAACCGAGCCGGCGGAGATCCTCGAGGGGAGCAACAACTGGGTGATTGCGCCCGAACGGTCCTTCACCGGCAGCGCGATCATGGCGAACGACCCGCACAGAGCCGTCGGCGTCCCCTCGCTCCGTTACTGGGTGCATCTGGTCGCGCCCGAATGGAACGTCATCGGCGGGGGCGAGCCCGCCTTGCCAGGCGTTTCGGTCGGGCACAACGCGCGCGGCGCCTGGGGTTTCACCATCTTTCCCATGGACCAGGAAGACCTCTTTGTGCTCGAGACCGATCCAGCCGATCCCACGCGTTATCGCGCGAATGGAAGATGGGAGCGGATGCGGCAGATTGAGGAAACGATCAAGATCAAGGACCGCGAGCCCGCTGTGGTGCGGTTGCATTTTTCGCGCTTCGGCCCCGTGCTCAAGCACGACGCGGCCGCGCACAGGGCGTACGCGCTTAAGGCCGTTTGGCACGAGGTGGGGACTGCTCCCTACCTGGCCAGCTTGCGAATCGACCAGGCCCCGAGCTGGGATGCATTTCGCGAGGCCTGCCGCTGGTTCCTGGCACCCGATGAAAACATGGTCTGGGCGGACCGCGCGGGGCAAATCGGCTGGCAGGTCGTGGGCCGGGCGCCCATACGCCAGGGCTACAACGGACTCCTGCCCGCGCCCGGGGATGGCACGTTCGACTGGAAAGGCACGCTTGACCCTGCCAGGCTGCCCAGCCTGCTCAACCCGCCCCAGGGCTGGTTCGCGACCGCCAATCAAGATAACCTGCCCAGAGGTTATCCCTTTGCCGTCGGCTACGAATGGACCGATCCCTATCGCTTCTCACGCATCGAGGAAGTGCTCGCCGCGGGGCGAAAAGTTACTCTTGCTGATATGATAGCGCTCCAGCAAGATTACGTCTCGATCCCCGCCCGCGCGCTGTGCGCGATCCTGCTCCGGTCGCGGCCGATCCAGGACCCGCTCAAGGACGTTCGTGCCAGGCTCGCAAAGTGGGATGGCGCGCTCACGGCCGATTCTCCCGAAGCCGCGCTCTACGTGAGCTGGGAGCATGAGGTGCGGCAAGCGGTCTGGCGGCTGATCGTGCATCCCCAGGCGCGCGAGATCTTACCCTGGCGATCGCTCTCCGTGCAGGTGGTGATCCAGGCGCTCGAAACGCCTGACGGCCGTTTTGGCGCCGATCCGATCGCCGCACGCGACCTCCTGTTGCACGCTGCTCTCGGCCAGGCCGTGAAGAATCTCCGAGAACGCATGGCCCCGGCTGGCGAGCCCTGGCCCTACGGCCATACCCGCTTCAAGCACGTTTTCTTCAAGCATCCCTTGAGCGACGCGGTCGAGCCCAGGCTCCGCGCACGCCTCGAGCTCGGTCCGCTCCCACGCGGCGGCTCCGCCCATACCGTGAACGCCACCTCCGACAGTGACAATCAAACCGCGGGTGCATCGTTCCGCATCATCGCCGATACCGGTGACTGGGACCGCTCGCTGGGCACGAACACACCAGGCCAATCCGGCGATCCAGCGAGCCCCCACTACCGCGACCTCTTCGAGCCCTGGACCCGTGGCGATTACTTCCCAATCTTCTTCTCACGCGCGAAAGTCGACTCGGTCGCCGAGTCGGTCGTGCAACTTGCGCCTTGAGACTCGGCCCCGGGCCCCGCAAAATAGACCTGGCATGTCACGAAACAGCATGTCACAAAACAGCATGTCCGGACGTTGGGTTGGTATTCGCGGCGGACCATTCCACCGTGGATTCTCAGGACGAGTGGAGACGCTGCCGTGCACATCATCTCTTTTCTGGTGATTGGCCTCGTTGCGGGATGGCTCGCCAGCAAGCTGGTCAAGGGGCACAGCTCGGGGCTGATCGAGAACCTTGTCATCGGCGTCATTGGCGCAGTGATCGGAGGCTGGGTTTTCGGATCCGTGGGCGTGAGCTCAGGCGGAATGATAGGCGCAGTCATCGCCGCCACCGTCGGCTCGATCATTCTGCTCTTCGTGTTGCGGCTGATTCGCCGATTGTGAGCCTTGGCCGAGCGTTCGGCCGGCCACGCGCTCGAGAAAATCGCCCAGCGGCGGAATACACGCTTCGAGACTGTATCGCTCCTCGACAAGCGCCCGTGCCCGCCGGCCAAGAGGCGCGTACGCGCCTGGGTCGTCCAGCACGGCGAGCGCCTGTTCGCAGAGCCGATCCACATCAAACAGAGGCTCGGCGAGCCCATTGATTCCAGGGTCGATCAGCTCGCGCACAGGCGCAACGTCCGACGCCAGTACCACGCACCCCGTGGCCATCGCACTCACCATTGACCAGGAGAGCACGAAGGGCGCGGTGAGATAGAGATGCAAGTCGCTCAATCGCAGGATCGTTGCGAGTTCCTCGGGGAGGATTCGGCCCAGAAAAAGGAATCGGTCCAGATCGTACGTCCGCCGCTTGAGCACCCATTCCTTGAAGCTGGGCGCTTGCGTGTGCAACTTGTCCCAGCCGTAATGGATTTCCTCACCGCCAACCACGACAAAGATCACATCCTGCCGGGCGCGCGCGATCCTGTCCGCGACCTCCATGAAAATGTCAAAGCCGCGGATCGATTCGAGCCCGCGCGAGGCGAAGGTGACCACCCGCGTGCCAGGCGGAATTGAGCGTCCCGCGATCGACCGCGGCGCAGGGCCGGGTTTGTAGAGCTGGACGTCGATACCGTCGAAGTAGGTCTCGATCTTGTGCTGGAACCGCGCGGGGAAGCTTTGCTTTTGCCAGCGCGTGGCAGAATAACCGGCGTCGCAATCCACCAGCGCGCAGAGTGTGGCGGCGTTGATGGTCCGCGGAAAGAAAGGAGCAGGCTCGGCCGCCGGCAAGTCGATGCGATAGGAGATATCCCCGCGCCGGAGCGCGAAGTAATACTCGCAGTACACGATGATCGGGCAATCGATCGCCTCGCGCAGGAAGATCGTCGGCGCGCCTCGACCGCCGTGGGCCACAATCAGGTCCGGCCGCGGCCACGCGCTTGCCTTCACCGCGCCCAGCACCGCCTGGCATTGCTCCAGGTAATGGCCGTGAACCTGCGGCCAGGGAACGCCGTCGCTGTTGCGATGCTCCGCCGCCAGCGGCACGAGCCGAATCTCAAGCTCCTCGAGCATCTCCGGCGTCGGAGTCGGGCAGCTTGAAAGCGCCTGGACCAGGAAACGGCAATTCCACCCTCGCCCGCGTTTGAGCTCAAGCGCCAGCCGGCCGAATTGCGCGGGAAACGCGTCGTGAATGAACAGAATGTTCACCGCCGGCCCTCCCGCGCGAGAACCAGTTTGCTGAATCGCTCGGCAAGCCGGGGCACGCAGACCGAACGCGCGTAGCGCTCACGCACGTCCTCCTCCGCCTCGCGGGCCAGAGGCGCAAACGCGGCGGGATCGGCCAGAATCCGTAACGCAAACGAAAGCACCGCCGACTCATCCGCGGCGTTGACCAGAATCCCGTTCCGAGCGGAGTCGATCACCTCACGATGCGGCTCAACGTCCGATGCAAGGATCACACACCCAGAGGACATCGCCTCAAGCAGCGACCGCGAGACCGGATAGCTCCGCCCCAGCGCAACGTGGAGGTCGCTGGCACGCAAGACCTCCGCAGTCGTCGCGGGGTCGCACGCCCCGAGCATCCAGAATCGATCCCGATCCAGCTCCGCATGCAGGCTCAGAAGACCCGCGGCATAGTTCTGATTAAAGCTCGAGACATCGAGCCCCCTGCGCACAACCGGGTCGCCGATCGCCACGCACACAACGTCCTGCCGGGCCTGCTGCAGCCCCGCGGCAAGCCTGAGAAACCGATCAAAACCCCGCAGGCGATCGAGAAACCGCGAGACAAACGTCACGACCCGCGTCGAGCCGGCAAGGGTACGCCCGGCGAGGGTCCGCGAACGCCCCCGGCCGCCATCAAGCAGGCGGCGAAACAGGCCGTCGTCCACCCCGTCGCACAGGACCTCGATCGAGGCTTGATACTCGGCCGGATACAACCCGCGCTGCCAGTCTGTCGGCGTCCAGGCAAGGTCCGCCTGCTCGAGATCGAGCAGATCGATCGCGCCCATCGAGCGCCGCCAGAGCGTGTAGGACAGAGGTGTCTCGGGCCCCGCCTCGTCGGCAAGGTCATTGGCGCGAGGAGCGTAATAGTAATCAAGCAGATTCGCGACCGGTGGAGCAGCGGCATACACCGGCGCGAAGAGACTGGAACCCAGCCCCGCCGAGCGGCCGACGATCAGGTCGATGGGACGCGGGCGGTTTTGCTCCAGGACCTCAAGGCAGCCGTAGGCATAGCAGAGGCCGCGCTCAAGCGTGCGCGTCCACGCCACTGCCGGATCCCGCGCAGCACCGCCAACACCGAACGTCACCACCTCAAGCCCCTGGCCCACCGAGGTAGGCCAGTGCGATCTCGGGCTCAACGTGTGACAGTAAAACGTGGAACGATAACCACGCTTCCGCGTCAGCCAGTCGGCAAGGCCGCCCAGACGGCCGGGGAACCCCGGCTCGATCCAGAGCACGTGCAGCGGGTCCTGCGCCATCGCCGCCGAACCTCAGGCGCTACTGGAAGATCATCCAATCGCCCGCGCAAGCCGCGCGCTCGTCCAGACAATCAAGCCGCGGGATGCCGGCCTCACCACGCGAAGTGCGCAAATGCCTTGTTCGCGTCAGCCATTCTGTGCACGTCTTCCCGCTTCTTGATCGCGTTGCCTTCGCGATTGAACGCGGCGACCAGTTCGTCCGCCAGCTTGGTCGACATCGGCCGACCCTTCTTCTCGCGGGCCGCAATCAAAATCCAGCGGATCGACAACGTTTGCTGACGCGTCTTGTTAACCTGCATCGGCACCTGATACGTGGCACCGCCGACTCGCTTGGAACGAACCTCGATCATCGGCTTCACGTTCTCAACCGCGCGGGTGAAGACGTCGATCGGGTTCTCGTTCGGCAGCCGCTTTTCAATCAACCCCATGGCATCATAGAAGATGCGCTGAGCTACGCTCTTCTTGCCATTGTGCATGATGCAGTTGATGAACTTGCCGGCGAGCTTCGATCCGTAACGCGGATCGGGGCGAAGATGCGTCTTGCTGGCGGTGAACTTACGAGCCATGAATCGTGCTCTCGCACTGTTCCGGGAACGGGATGGAATTCGTCACGTGAGTGTGAAGCAGCTCAAGCCGCTCGATCGAGACGGGCGGAGGCCGCTTCGGCAAGGGGCTCAGTGAGCCCCGCGTGCGGTTTACTTCTTCTTGGCAGCCGCGCCGCCCTTGCCGGCCGGTGCAGCCTTCTTGCGCTGAGCCCCATACTTGGAGCGCGCCTGCTTCCGATCCGCGACGCCCTGGCAGTCGAGCACGCCGCGCACAATGTGATAGCGCACACCCGGCAGGTCACGCACGCGACCGCCGCGGATCATGACAATCGAGTGCTCCTGGAGATTGTGCCCCTCGCCCCCGATGTACGCCGTGATTTCCTTCCCATTCGACAACCGCACTCGCGCCACTTTACGGAGCGCTGAGTTCGGCTTCTTGGGCGTCATCGTCTTTACTTGCAGGCAGACGCCCCGCTTGAACGGTGACGCCTCAAGCACCGGCGACTTGGTCTTGTACTTGACCGGCCGGCGCGGCTTACGAACGAGCTGATTGATCGTGGGCATGAATCCGCCGATTTCCCCTGCGCCGAGCAAATACCCGGCTGCTAGGCTCTTGCAAGGCAATCTGCCCCGCAATTGCCGGTGTCTCGAAGTCGTTCCATCGGGCCGAGCGGCTCGCCGAAACCACGGTCGAAGCCTCAAACCCGCAACCGATCGTATCACACAGCCTGGGGGAATGATCAAGGGACCGTATAGTCACCATGATCAACCCCGCCGCGAGCGACGATCAGCGCACGCTTCGAACCGAGTCTCGATCCCTCGCGGAACGAAGTGCTCGAAGCGGAAGCTACTACAATACCCGGCCGAGACTCTTTGTCAAGCGCCGCGATCGCAGGCTTAGCCCCGCATCCGGACCCGGGAGGGAGGTGCGCCCTGCAATCGTTCCCTCGCGTTACCTCTTTCTCGACCATCGCTCAACCACCCCTCGCCCGGCCCGCGGGCGCCCACCCCGCGGGCCGCCGTCATAAACCCCCGAATTATCAAAGAACGAGATCCACTCAATCTCGCGGTCGCTTCCGAACGCCCACGCTCAGGGCGGTCCCCTCACGAACTCAGACCGCCACCGGCCTCATGGGGTCGCTCCGCGCATCACGATTCTGACACAAATGACAGGATCTCAAGGTCGTTGGCTTCGGTCGGTCCCCGGGCGTTGGCCTCGGTTTCCCCTGATGCCTTGATTACGCGCCGCAGGCACGCGGCTTCGCCTTCAACCACGTCGCTCGGCCGCGGAACTCATGCAAGCGATAGCAATCTTTTGATCCAAAGATTCGTCAACCCTGGCGCAGTTGGTACACGTTTCGTCCCCGCGCGGGTTCGCGCGTACGGACGCTTTCGAAGATCGCGGCGGTTCACGTCGGTGCCTCTGGGCGAAGATGTGCGCGCTCGAGAGCCTCAATCAGAATTCGCCGACCGAACACCCCAGGCAGAACGAGGAGGGCCAGGGCAGCCGTCCTGACCCTTCTCATACATCAACTTAACGTGGATCTGGTCAGATCCAGCAAGAAGACGCCCCTTTTTTATTCGGTAAGATCGGTTTGCGCAAGGAATGCGGATCGAAGCGATCGTAGGCGACAGCCACGGCATTGCGGGTGTTCCGCGACAACGCCGCGGCTCGTTCGCTTATCCCGTTCCGCATCCCGCAACCGGATGACTCACTTCAACGCTGACGCATCCGACCGGGCCGACAGAGGCCGGTCGGTGTTGATCTGATTCCACCGGAGGCGTCGAGCGGATCTTTCCTGAGCATGAGCCAGCATCATGATCCGAGATCCGCTCAACACAGCGGGTTTCCAGCCTGCCTGGGCTGGTTAATCCTCAGCGCCTGCTCACGCCTTGGGGGCATATCCCTTCCACACCCACTCGATCGCATGCGGGAGGAACTGCTGCTGAGCGTTACCGACACTGTGACGGGCTCCGCGGCAGAACAGGTACTGGTACTCATAGCCCTTGGCCTTCAGCACCCTGGCCATGTGGTGGTTGGCCTCGACCCAGTCATGCATTCCATCCCGCATCACGTTGGGGTTGAGCAGGTCTCCATCGCCGACGGAGATGAAGATGCGGATGGGCTTCCTGGGGCTGCCCGGAATGAGAGTCTCGTGGAAGCCCCAGGCCCCGTCGGGATACTTCGGGTCGAACGGCCACGCCTGATTCACGAATGTGCCTGAAGTCGTCAGCACGCGGTGGTAAAGGTCATTGCGGAACCAGGCCATGATCAGCGCAGCCGAGCCTCCAGAGCTGTTCCCCATCGCCGCGCGGCCGTCTGGGTCCTTCGTCAGCTTCACCCCACAGTTCTTCTCAACCCGCGGCAGAACCTCGGTTTCGATGTAATCGGCATAGTCGCCGTTCATGTTGTCGTACTCTTTGCCACGCTCATGCCCCTGGGCATCGCCGCCGCCGTTGCCGATGGAAATGAGCACGATCGGCGGAATCCGCTTCTGGTGAATCAGATTGTCGAGAATCGTCTTGTAGCCGTTGGCCTGACCAGGACCGTCGTGCACCACCATGAAAGGCGCCTCGACCCCGGGCTTGTACTGGGCGGGGATGTAGACCCCAATCCTCCGCTTGTAATCGATGGGATGCGTCTGGACGATCAGTGTCCTGGGATTACTCGGATCCACCTTGCCGAATTTGTCGCGCGCGATGCCGGGATTGAAGAGCCGAGTTTCTCTCGAGTCGATAACGAACTGCTTCACCTTCCCCTCAGGAACGCCGTCGACCTTCTTCCGCTCCGGCGCGGGCACGTAATTCGGCCCAATGACGAAGTTGCCGTTGGCTTCGAGCGGAGGATTCTCACCCTCCTTCAGCACCTGGAACGGCGGGGCGCCCTTGTCGTCGAACCTGCGTACCGGAGGCTGGGCCAGCGCGCTCGAACACGCGAGAGCCGCAATCGCAGACGCAAACAGTGGCCTGACCATGTGATTCCTCGTGGTTGGTTAAACGCGACGCTGCGCGGTTTTTCTCCAGGCAGGCGCTGGACCTGGCAAATGCTCGAGCCCCAGGGGCTCGAACCACACGCGCTCTGTTGAATCCTGGCGACGCGTTTGGACGTATCAGCCTGGATTCCTGCGTTCCCGATCGAAACATCCTGCACCTGATTCAGGTCGGGGTGACCCGCGCTCAGGTTCGACGCCTTGATTCAGCTTCTCGCGAATCCAGGTCCAGAACAAGGGACCAGTGCCGCCCCATGAACGTCCTACGTCCTAAGTAGGACAGTCGTTGTCATCTTGACTTCACCCGCTCTGCTTGCTAATCTGCCTCGATCACCCGAGGAGTCGCTCCGATGACGATGGCACGCGCGCATCTCGTCAACCCCGCCGTTACGCGCTGGTATCACTGCATTACTCGATGCGTGCGCCGGGCTCCGTTGCTCGGCGACGTTCGCCACCACCGC
>DAIDHX010000195.1 GCA_027451885.1 Planctomycetales bacterium | reverse complement strand
CCTCATCGTCGTCGTCGTCGCCGTCGTCGTGCTTCTTGCCTTTCTCGGCTCGGGCGCTGTGCTCCTTGTGCTGGTGCTCGCATTCCTTGTCGCACTTCGCCTCATGCTTGTCGTCGTCCTCGTCTTCATCTTCAGGCTTGACGAACTTGCCCTTGCCGGTCAACTCGAATTCCCCGCGCTCGCCCTTGTAGACAGCGGTCACCTCGAAGAATTCCTTTTTCTCGTCGTCTTCGAAGGCAACGACCTTCTCGGCCGACATGATCTTCGCGCCCTTGTGCGTTTCCTGAATCGCGTGAATCACAGGTTTGGGCAGGTCAAGCACGGAGATCTCAGTCTCGATCTCTTCGAGCTCGCCGTTCTTCTCGAGCTCGACGTCGATCTTCACGCCCTTCTCGAGAACCGTGATCTCGAAAATCGTCTCACCGTGTTCCTTTTCCACCGAGGCGGAAAGGACCTTCGCGTGCGGGAAGTGCTTCTTCACGATCTTCATGAGTTTCCCAGGCACTTCCTTGAGCGGAATGTTCTTCTCCTCGGCCGAGGCCGTGCCGACTCCGAGAAGCGCCGCCGCCGCGGCCAGTACGAACAGCTTGTGCATCGTCAATTCTCCAGGTGTTAAACCGAGGTGCAACGAGTATTCGAACGACGAAGCCGAACCTCTCGCGCCCAGCCACAGGATAACAAGGCCGTTTCAGTGCAAGGTGAGTTGTGGATGAGATATTTCTTATTCTGCGCTCACTACCCACACACGATTCGAAACGTAGGATTCTCAGTCGGCGAAGAAACCAGGCTCGGGCTCCTCTCCCAGCTCCGGAATGAAGGATAAGTGACATGACGGCACAGAATGGCTGGGTCGGACGGATCGCGGTTTTTCTGCACCGCTGGATGCTGCCCTTGCTCGTGGGCTGCTATGCTCTTGCGGCGATTGCCCCTGCACCCGGGGAGTGGCTCAAGGATGCTCGTCTGCTTCAGTCTTCGGTCGTCGGCCATGGTTTTCAGGTGACACTGCCCAAGCTCTTGCTCTCGTTTCTGCTCTTCAATGCAGGGCTGCATGTGCGCTTTGAGCGTCTGGGCGAGCTCGTGCGTCGGCCGCAAACGATGCTCGCGGGGCTGGCCGCGAACATGGCGGTTCCACTGGGGTTTATCGTCGTGCTCGTGGACACGAGCGCTTACTGGCGCAACCCCAATGAGTTTTCGATGTTACTGGTGGGCCTTACGCTGGTGGCCGCGATGCCGATCGCGGGTTCCTCGACTGCATGGACACGCGCGGCGGACGGCGACATGACCTTAAGCCTGGGACTCGTCGTCGCTTCAACGCTGGCGAGCCCGATCTCGACTCCGATCGTCCTGGGCGCGATTGGCTCGATTACGCCCTCACCCTTAGGGGACGATCTTTCGAGGCTGGCTGCGCACGGGACTTCCCGATTCTTGATGGTGTGGGTGCTCGTGCCGTCACTTCTGGGGATGCTGTGTCGGCTCTTGCTTGGAAGCGAGCGGATCGCGCGTGATGAAAGCCTGCTGAAGTCGCTCGCAAGCATGACCCTGCTGGTGCTTTGCTACGCCAACTCGGCAAGCTGCCTGCGTCAGACATTTGGTTCGCCGGACTGGGACTTCCTGCTGATCACGGCGGCGATTGTGACATCGCTCTGCGTTGCCACATTCACGGCTGGATACGTTCTAGGCCGGCTGCTTGGGCTGGATTACGGCGGCCGGTCCGCCCTGATGTTCGGCCTGGGCATGAACAACAACGGCACGGGGCTTGTGCTCGCTGGGACCGCCCTGGGAGCAGAGCCGATGGTGCTCTTGCCTGTCATTGCGTACAACCTGGCCCAGCATCTGGTCGCTGGCTGCGCAAACGCGATCCATCGCCGCTCGGCGGCCTAGACGGTTACGGCCCAGCGCCGCGGATCGCGAGCGAGCGAGTTGCGCTTAGCCTCTCGATCGCTCTCTGGGCGCCTGCTCGAGCTCGATCGAGCCCCAGCCGTCTTCGATCCGCAGGAGCCGGCCGGACGCTCCCGATTGAGTCCGCAGGCCATCGAGCAGCCTTTCACCCGCCGCGCCCCGGAGCAGCTTGGGCTGGTTTGCCACGCGGGGATCGCCGTTGCGGACATGCAGGGGAAAAAGGCTTAGCAGTGTTCTTGACGTCTGGAACCGAAAGCCAACAAGCATACCCTCGCTACGTGTTGTATTGGACCCGAACGCGAAGTTCCCCAGGCTGTAAAAGATCGGCCGATTGCGATGAATCTCAAAGGGCTGGACGACGTGTGGATGTGATCCGATCACGGCGTCTGCCCCGCAATCGATCGCAAGTCGTGCCTTCCAGCGATCGTCCTCGGACGGGGTGCGATCGTAGGCGACCCCCCAATGGAACGAGACAATGATATGATCAACCATGGGTCGTACATGGAGGATATCGGCAGCGATTCGGTCGGGGGCATCCAGGGCTGCGCCTGGGAGTTCCTGGGCTGCGCCGCAGCGCTCGTTCCAGTAATACGCGAGAAAAGCCAGCGATTTGCCGCCTGCGTGCACAATCCTGGGCCGGTGTGCGGCGGCCGAATTCATCCCTGCGCCAACGGCTGCGATCCGCCAGGATTCAAGCACTTCGAGCGTTTCGAGAACACCCGCTCGGCCACAATCGAGGATGTGGTTGTTCGCCAGGCTGACCACGTTCACGCCGGCCTCCGCCAGCGCGCGTGTGAGCGCGGGGTTCACGCGGTGGCAGAAGGTGCGATCGACCTTCGCCGCCTTGCGTGCGAACGGACCTTCGAGGTTAACGAACACCACGGCTGCGCGGGCGAGCAGGCCGCGGGCTGCCGCGAACGGGTATCGATAGCCGTGTCGCGCGACGTAAGCGCGCGTACGGCCGCCGAGCATCACGTCTCCCCCCGCGAGCAGGTCGATCGCCTCAACCCCGCGGGCATCGAGCATCCGCCCGAGTCGCTCGCAATCCAGAAGATCATGATCCGCCGGGAGCACCTCATCCCCAGGCTGCCCGGGGATGTCCTTGCTTGAGGGCTCGATCAACTCCACCGATGAGTCCTCGATTTCTGGAACCACCTGGCCCGGGATGGTCGCGGCGCCTTCGCCGATCCCTTGCGTATTACGCGCGTTCAAGAAAACGCTCGAGCCCCGCGCTCGCGTCGAGCGGCTCAAGCGGGGTCCGGAATGAACCCTCGGCGATTCGTGTCGCGAGCGTGCCTGATTGAAGCTGGCTGGCGGTCACAAAGGGAAGGTCGAGCATTTGCTGGGCTTCCACGACGCCGAGCGGGCTTTGCGTGACGAGGCCGGTCACCGCCGCCGGCTCGATCCCCCAACCCTTCAGCAGAGTCGCGCTTGCGACCGCCGCGAGCGGATCCGCGGCCGCCAGCAGCCAGGCCGAGACGTCGCGGCGGAACCGCGGCGATTGCAAAAGCTCCGCAGTCTCGCGCTGGAGCAGTCCATCGGCCAGCTCCACGATGACCCACTCCATGCCCGCTGAGCGTACCTGCGCGAAAAGGACGTCTCGTATCGCGAGCAGCTCATCCAGAGAAGACAGATATGTAGACGCACAACCGCAATCGACGAAGTCGAGAGCGAGCGCTGCCCCGGCGTCGATCCAGCGGAATGAATCCCGGCCATCGGCCGCACCCGTAAGCTTGATCCCGGCCACCCGCGGCGAAGAACGAAGCAGGCCGCGGATCAAATTCATGGCCGCGTATGTTTTGCCCGAACGCATCGAACTGCCGCACACGACCACAATCCTTGGGATCGAAAGCGACGCAGGCTGATATTTCTGGATGCCAAAATCCGAAAGCTTGAGCACGTGTCCGAGCCGATCGCGGATCGCGCCAATGATCTTGAGCCGCGTGGGCACGCCCTGGCTCGAATGGCGGCTGCGCACGATCCCGCACACCCCGCCCGGGCCAAGCAAATCCACCCGATCTCCGTCAAGCTCCGCGTAGCCTTCAAACTGCGCCTCGGCGTAGCGATTGCCAAGCACGACCGCGATGCGGTCTCCTTCGTGGAGCTCGGAACGGCGGCCGTCGGTAAGCTCGATCGCCGTGTCCGCCCCAACCCGATCCACACGCGCCAGCAGCAGACTCCCCGGCTCCGGGCTCCCGACACAACGCCGCACAG
Organism: Planctomycetales bacterium; assembly: GCA_027451885.1. Taxonomy (GTDB): domain Bacteria; phylum Planctomycetota; class Planctomycetia; order Isosphaerales; family Isosphaeraceae; genus JAKBAP01. The sequence goes on along the minus strand of DAIDHX010000195.1, from coordinate 8,435 downwards.
TCGCGAGCGCCTGCCTCGGAACGCGTTTGAGCGCGTAGGGAATCTTCACAGGCTCAGGCATCGAGTCGAGGCGATCCATGGCTACCCTCCTTCACGCGGTCCCGAACACCGAACCGGAGTCGACCCCCTCGCGTGGGCGATCGCCTCCGGCGGCTGCACTGACGCCTGAGGCGCAACGTCAACGCAACCTTATGAATCCGTGCCCGTTCCAACCGCCTGTGGCGTCCCCAGGTCCTCGCCAGTCTTGAGATCCTTCGAGGGATCGTGCGCCGTTCCCTTGCTATCCAGTGATCGATCCTTGCCCGACGCGGACCCATCGTTCGAAACGTCACGCCTCGAACCCAGGTCCGACGATTTATCCTTGTAAGCCCCCGCGCCATCCTGCGAAACGTCGCCCGTCTTCTTGGCATGAGCCGAGCTGATCGGATGATGCGAAACCTGCGCAGCCGCATGAAGGCTCGTCGCCGCGTGCACGCTCACGCCGAAATGCGATAAAAGCGCCTTGCCCTCCAGCGTCTCAACTCCAAAAACCGCACGCCGGCGATGACTCGTCTTTTTCATTTCAGGAAATACCTCGAGCTAAAAGCAATCAAACCCCGGCATATTCCCTTAACCGCCGGCCGCGTTTCGTTTGCGATTTCCCTTCATGAACTGAGAGCGGGCGCGAGCTCAAAAAGCGCGCGCGTAAACCTGCATTTTTTTGGGGAATCCCCAGAAGAGATCCAGCAGGGCAGCGACGAACGCGCCTATCCCTTGAAGAGGAAAAGTGTTAAGGCAAAAGCCAGGCGAATCAGTTGTACTGGCGGGCGAGCGCCTGGGCGTCCGGGTTTCCCGCCTGGGCCGCCTGCCGCAGCAGGCCGATCGCCATCGTGCGCTCGCCGCGCTTGAGGTGCACGAGCGCGAGATTGTAGGAAACAAGCGCCCGGGTACTGGCGTTGGGCGCATTCGCAAGCGCGGTATTCAGGTCGCCGAGCGCCTCGTTGGTTTTTGACATCCGCAGCGCGAGCAGGCCGCGATTGAGCGCAGCATCGGAGAAGTTGGGCCGGAGCTCGAGGGCACGGGTGTAGTCGACGTTCGCACGTTCGAGGCGCCCCCTGGCTTCGTGCACACGGCCGCGGTTGAAGTAACATTCGGCCGAGGTGGGGTCGAGCGCGATGCAGGCGCTCATTGCGCTCGCGGCGTCATCGTTCAGGCCGAGCTTGTAGCAGCAGATGCCCCAGTGGAACTGGGCCCAGAACCGCCCTGGTTCAAGCTCAACCGCACGACGGAACGACGCCTCGGCCAGCGCGAGCTCGCCGGAACGCAGGTACGATCGACCCAGGTCAAAGTGATCCCAGCCGCTATGCGGCGGCAAGGGCCGCGGGCTTGTCATCCGTTTCTCGCCGGCGGCGGCGAGATACCGATTCAGATCACGCACAAGCGCGGGGCTGGCGCCGTAGTCCCGCTCAGCCTCGGTGAGTATCGCAATCGCCCGCCGCAGTGCATCAGACGCCTCGGCCTTGCTCGCGGTTCGAACCGAAAGGTCGGCCCAGATCGTCGCCAGGTCAAGAAGATCCTCGCGAACGCGTGTTTCACGGGCCGGGTTGGGATAATCCAGAGTCGGATCCACGAACCCCGCCCTGCGCGTCCAAAGCGCACTTGCCCGCTCCAGCAGCGGCGCCAGAGTCCTGGCGTCGGCCTCGCTTTCACCACCGTGATAGCGGAGCGGCTCGACAACCTCGTGCAATAGCCCGGCCGCACGCTCGTGCTCAAGCGCACGCAGGCGATTCCGAATTCGCGTGGTTCGCCAATCCCGCCCCGGAATCCAGGCGCTCGCCGCGAGCGCTTGCTTTAGCAAAGCCTGTGCCTCGTCGTAGCGCTCCCGCCGCACCAGCCTCCGCGCATTCTGGAGCGTCTCGTCCACCTGCCGGTCCTGATTGCGGATCGCAAGCCACACCCCCACAATCGCCACCAGCAACAGAGGCGCTCCCACCACGCGCCCCACACTCCGCAAAAGACCCCCAGGCGAGCGCCTACGCCATTTGCCGACACTCTCAATCACACTGCGATTCGACACGCCGCGGAGCGGTTGATTGCTCAGGTGCCGCTTGAGATCCCCCGCCAGCACACGCGCCTCGGGATAGCGATCGTCAGGATCGTGCGCCAGACAACGCGCCACAATGTCCGCCAACCCCACCGATACCCGCGGATTCAACCGCCGCAAATCCGCAAACCGCTCCGAATCGGCCCGCGGCTCCGAGATCACGCCCCCAAGCGCCTCGTGCAGCAAGACCCCAAGCGCGTACAGATCCGCCCGGCCGTCGACAGGCGCGAGTATCATGCCGCCGCGCTTGATGGCCTCCATCGCCCGCTCTTGCTCGGGCGCCAGCCGGCCCACCGTTCCACCCAGCCGCACCGGCGCAGGACCTCGCCCCAGAACCGGACCCTGCGCCAGATGAAAATCCAGCAGCATCGGCGTGCCGTCGCCGGCAAGCAGCACGTTCGATGGCTTGACGTCAAAATGTACTAAACTGCGCTCATGTGCATATGCAAGCGCATCGGCAAGGCACGCGGCAATCCAGACCACCACCTCGACGTAGCTCGCCCCTGCCATGAACGCGCGGTTCGGCCCGTGCTGAACGCCCTCGCTCGCGAGCGGGCGGGACAGGCGGTCGAGCGCGTCCAGAAGCTGACGCCCGGTTCGCCTTGGCGGCGGCGTCGCCGCCAGCTCCTGATCCGCGAGCAGCCGTTCCAGCGTCGCCCCGCCAAGATAGGGAAACCCCAGGACACGCAGCGAACGCTCGATGAGAACCTGCTCAAAATAGAGCGGAACAATGTAAGGATGGCGCAGCCGAGCCAGCGACAGATGCTCCTCGTGCGCCAGGGGCGCGGCCTTCAGAACCACAGCGCGGCCGGCAAGCGAATGCTGCCGGGCAAGGTAGGTCCGCCCAATCGCCCCCCGCCCGAGCTCCGCCTCGAGATGAAAATCGCCGAGATCCGTCCCAACCTCGGGAAAATCCGCCGCGGGTGCGGCACGCATCAGGTCGTCGCACTCGAGCAGCAGCCCCAGGGTTTCGCCAAAGTCCGGGAATCGCGCGAGAATCTCCGAGGAGGCGCCAACCTCGCCCGCTTCCCTGCGCAGGCACGCCTCCTCAAAAATAATCCGGATCTGGTCCTCACGCCCCAGCGGAGTCCCGCGCAAATACTGCTCAGCGCGAGGATGCTCGCCACGTTTCCAGGCGGCAACCATCGCTTCAATCACGGCATCGGCCAGCCCCGACGCCGCGGCCTCGCCCTTTTTCCCGCTCGAATGCACCATGATGGGGCCGCCCTACGGTTCGCTCGACTCGGTGGACGGCCCGGATACGGATGCGGAATCGGGATTCGTCGTCGCCGCATACCGCCGCGCAAGCTCATAGAGAATTCGCCGCACGCTCCCTTCATGCAGCCCCGTTCGAGCGGCGATCTCCTGGCACGTCAGCCCCATCCGCTTGCACCGGAGCACCTCATCATGACCCGGCGGGCATAACGCCAGGATCCGCTCCCAGACCTCGTCTCGCTCGGCGAGCTGGCTCGGGCGCGGATCGTTGGACTGGAGCTCGGCCACCCCCCCCGGCTCGTCGATCGACTCGTGATCGAGTGCGGGCCGAAACCGGCGGCAACGATCCAGGAAGCGGTTCCGCGCCAGCCGGCTCAGAAACGCCTGCAAACGCGCTCGGTCCTCAAAGGCCCAGTTCTTGTCGCACAGACCCTCGATCAGGTCCGCCCATACGGACTGCACCACGTCCATCGAGTCAAATTTCTGCCGCAGCGCAGGGCGAAGCTGACGCCTGACAAGCATTCGCAGATAGGGCTCGTACTCGCGGAAGACCTGCTCCGCGGCGGCCAGGTCACGCGCATTCAGCCGATCGAGAAGCTGATCGAGCTGCGAGGCCTGCATCACTCCTCCTCGAGCGCCCATCGCGCAGGCCACGAGGGCAAACCTGGGAAATAGGCGTGCTCGTCGGCTTCAGTACCCCCGGACAGATCGTCCTTTGTGTTTCGCTGCTTGCGCCTTTCGCGCATCCGCCGCGCTGCCTCCAGGGCGATGCCAACCGCCGTCGCAGCCAGAATCTCGGGGGCGATCGGCAAGCCCAGCCCCTGGCCGGATGATTCGGAATCCGAGCCGCTCATGCGCTCGAGCAGCTCGTCAAAGGTGCGTTCCAGCGCCCGGATTGGAAATGGCAAAACCGCGGAATGAACATCAGCGCCCCGCGCGGCCCCGTCGATCGCCTGATTCCCCCAGACGTTCCTCGCAACCTCGAGCAACGCGGACGAAGCCGCGTCCGATGCCGTGCCCAGTGAATCAAACGGCGATCCCGCCTCCGCCGAGGCGAGCATGCCCGAATCCGATTCCAGATGCGTCGTCCCCGTCACGCCCCGCAGTTCCGCCCGCAGACTCCGGGCACCGGACTCAAACATGTACGACGAAATCAGACTCCGCAGCGAGCCCGTGATTCCCAGCTCGGCGTCGATCTCTTGCCAGGCGCCGAGGCCCGCTTCAACCGATTCCCCGCTCCGGCCGACCGAGTCCCCTTCCGCCGATTGCGACTTACGCGTCGCCGCCGAATTTCCCAGGCTCGCCGCCACGCTCAGAGCGCCTGGGGAATTCAGGCTCAGAACCTCGTCGCCAGGTGCGAAAAAGTCCTCCGCACCGTCGCTCTCCGAGGCCGATTCCGTTCCACTACTCGCAAGCGATCGAGCCGGCGCGCTCGCGACAACCGGATCGGTGAACACCATCGGCCTCGACACCACCGGCACCGCGGCCGGCGCACCGGAATTCAGCGACGGCGAAACATCGTCCTTCGACGTCCTGGGCGCAGGCAGATGATGCCCCTCGACGTCCGATGGGACCTTTTCAGCAGCCCCGTGACCCGTAGCATGGATCGGTTGCACAAGCGCCGGGGTGACGCTTAAAAGCCGACGCCCCTCAAGAAAATCCACTGAGGGACACTGCTCCATACTGAGGCGGCCGTGACGTCTCCGAGTCCGAGACACCGCATCCTCCGGTTGCATGCATGAAGCGAAGGGCAAGTCGCCCCTAGCATTAGTTTATGTGCATCGAGTAGAAAAAACAATTCGCGTCAGCCCGCCGACTTGAGCCTTTTGCTCCAGCTCGGTTAGACTTCTGCAACGCAAGGCCGTCCATGGGGAGCGCGTGCTCGGCTGGTGCCGGCCCTGGTCTTCAAAACCAGTGAGGGACCTGGCGACAGGCCTCTGGTGGGTTCGATTCCCATGCGTTCCCGCCATCCCCACGCCTCTCAAAGCAGCTCCTCATCGGCCGTAACCACAATTCCTTAGGTGTGTTACGCCTCGAACGACACGCGCGTGCCGGCCTTCCAGACCCGGCTCCGGCTCCCCTTCGATCCCCTCAATCTCGATCGTGTACGTGCCCTCGTACCCAGCGGCGTCAAGGATTCTGCCCACACGCTCAAAATCCACAGCGCCCCCGCCGCCTGGCTCCGGGAAATACCAGTCCTCAGGCTTGCCCCGGTTGTCTTTCAAATGGACGTTGCGAACCCAGTCGCGGACTCGCTCGAGCTCGTCGCATGGGTCCACACCCGCGTTGTAATAGCCAATGTTCCCTGTATCAAAGTTCAGCCGGACAGACCCCCGATCCACGTCGGCCATCAGTGCAAGCATGGCCTGTGCGTTTTGAGTCGGCCCCTTGTGCGTCTCCAGCGCGAGGATACAGCCTGCGTCGGCGGCGACAACTCCTAATTTGCGAAGATTTGTAATGACAAGCTTTCGTTCTTCGACGTTTGTGGGCTGACCGGCTCCTCCAATGCAGACGCTGGCGGCGAACCAGCGCGAGGCGAAAGCGATCTTCCGGGCGACGAGCGCTGTGCCCTCCTCAGTGCGCAGGTCCCCGCCGCCCACGTTACAGCCGCTCACTGTCACGCCGTGGCGGGTAAGGTGCTCGAGAAATCGCCTGACTTCATCCTCGGACGTATTCTCGGTAATAACGGCCGATTCTGGGATCACAAGCCCCCCCATGGAATGGGGCTTCAGTGCCAGCTCGATGCGGTCGAGCCCGGCCCGGGGCAGCATTTCCACCGCCGTCCACACGCCCGCGGCGCCATAACAATTCGAATAGCAACTCAGGATGCGCGTCATGGAGAACGGCCCGCCTCAATCGTTGTGGGGTTCGAGTGCCACGGGGAATTCGCTCGCGGGATTGACGACACGGAGGGCCGCTCTGCCTTCGAGCACGTCGAGCAGGAGCCGGCCGCAGAAATCCTTGCGCCAGCCCTCGAGCAAAAACGGCAAGCTACGCGCATCCCGATCGGGATCGAGCCGCCAGCGCACGAGCTGTTTGAGATCACCGACGCTGGCCACGAGCGAACCCGCGATTTCACTCTGGGCGCAGCACTGGGCAAGCGCGGCGGAGAGCAGATTGGCAACGGTGCCGACGCCTGGGGGCTCCTCGTAGCGTTCAGGCAAATCTGGGAGTGCGTCTTCGGGCGTGGCTCGGCTCGCATCCACGGCGTCGAGAATGGCCTGTGCATGCTGGGTGAGTCCCGGCCGGTTGAAGTCCCGCAGCGCCTCGAGATCCTTGCGCGATCGCGGCAGACGCTTGGCGATCGACACCAGCAGGTCGTCGCGCATCACCTGCCGCACAGGCCGATTTCGCCGCCGGGCCTCATCGTCGCGCCAGTCCCAGAGTCTGCGCGCGGCTTCGAGTCCTCGTCGGCTAAGCTGCGCCAGGCTGGGCAGCCTGCGCCAGCGGTCGGCATCAGCGCGGCGGCGGATCGTTTCAATTTGGTCCAGGAACTCCGCGCGAGCCCACTCGAGCCGACCCAGCACCCGCAGCCGCTCCTCCAGGCGATCTGCCAGCGGCAGCAAGTAACGCACGTCGTCAAGCGCGTACTCAAGCTGCGCCTGCGTGAGCGGCCTGCGCCTCCAATCAGTGCGGGTCTCGCTGTTCGAAAGGCTCACGCCCAGAATCTGACTGGTCAAATTCCCCAGCGATAGCGGATACGCCCGGCCCACCATCCCCGCCGCGATCTGCACGTCAAACACCCGCGCTGGCAACCGCCCCGAACGGAGATGGCCAATTCGCAGATCCTCCCCCGCCGCGTGCATGACCACGTCCAGCGACGGGTCGCACACCAGATCCCAGAACGGCGACAGATCTCCCACCGCCTCCGGGTCGATCACCGCCAGCTCGCTCGCCGAGGCCACCTGAATCAAGCAAAGCACAGGCTCGTAGGTATCCTCCGAGACGAACTCCGTGTCGAACGCAAACCGTCCCCCTGCACGGAGCCGATCAAGCAGCTCGCGCAAGCGTGCCCGGGTCGTAATCATCGAGCCAGCGGCGGGATCGTTCATGTGGCGGGTCATCCTGAGAAGAGCAAAACGCACCTAGGCGGGTAGGCTGGCCAGGAAGTCCACAAGGATCGAATTCACCGCGCCTGGATCCTCAACGGGCGCCATGTGCCCCACGCCAGGCACAACAGCCAACCTGGCTCCTGGGATCGCCTGCGCCATGAGCTCGGCTTCGGCCGCAGGAGTGATCACATCCGTCTCACCCACGAGCACAAGCGTCGGCACCGTAATGGCTCCCAGAAGTGGACGCGAATCCGGGCGACACGCCATCCCCCGAAGCGCGGCCGCGACCGCCGCCGCAGCCGTATTCTGCATCACGGCTTTGATCTCGGCCAGACGTTCTGGACTACGCTCGGCTGAACGCGGGTCGAAGAGCCGCGGCATCATCGTGTCCACGACAGGGGTCACATCCGCCGCAAGCACAGCCTCGGCCGTTCGGGCTCGATTGAGCGCGGCCTCGGGCGTGTCCGCCGCCGCGCGGGTGTCCATCAGCATCAGCCCCCTCAGCCGCTCCGAATGCCTGCGCACAAACGCGAAGGCCACATAACCGCCCATCGAGAGACCGCCAAGCACAAACCGGCTCACACCAAGCGAGTCCACGAGCTCGAGCACGTCGTCGGCCATGGCTTCCATCGTGGCGACCCCCTGCCCCAGCGGGCTCGCGCCATGCCCGCGCAGGTCAGGGGCGACCACCCGATAGCCCGACGACAACGCATCGATCTGCGCTCGCCACATCTGCCGAGACAACGGAAATCCATGCAGCAATACCACGAGCTCGCCCGAGCCTGCTTCTTCGTAAGCCAGCTTCATCGAATCGCCCCGCCCGACTAACCCGGTCCCTCGGCACTCTTCACAACCAATGATTCTACCCCAAAGCCTCTCCCGCCCGCGACTCCCCCAAAGAGGACAGTCGTTGTCATCTTGACTTCGCCTGGTCTTCTTGCTAGTCTGCCTCGATCACCCGAGGAGTCGCTCCGATGACGATGGCACGCGCGCATCTCGTCAACCCCGCCGTTACGCGCTGGTATCACTGCATTACTCGATGCGTGCGCCGGGCTCCGTTGCTCGGCGACGTCCGCCACCACCGC
>DAIDHX010000194.1 GCA_027451885.1 Planctomycetales bacterium | reverse complement strand
GTCGGTTCGAGCAGCTACGTCTCGAACGTCGGTCTCAACCGCCGAATCAACGGCGTCCTGCCGGGCGCCAGCCCCGATAGCGGCAACTGGGTCATGAACGGTCCTGGATACGTGCTCAGCTCGTGGGACGGTGCCATCAAGTCGCGGCAGGTGAGTATCGACACCTTCACCGACGGCACGAGCAACACCGCCATCTTCAGCGAGTGGGTTCGCGGTCCCGGCGCCTTCCCAGGCAGGAACGGCCTGGGCATGGTCTATTACCTGGGCGCGAACTCGGATGCCTTCCCGACCGACTACCAGTTCGCTCAGATGTGCGCCAGCGTGCAGGCCACAACGGGCAATCAAAGCTGGGGGTGGAAAGGCGAGTGGTGGGCCTACGGCGGCACGATGATCTACTCGCATACGAACCTGCCCAACCGGTTCGCTTGCGACTACAATGATCAGCGTGAAGACAGCCGAGCCACGATCACGCTCGTCAACGCGTCGTCGAATCACCCCGGCGGCGTCAATTTGCTGTTCATGGACGGTTCGGTGCGGTTCATCAAGAACAGCGTGAGCTACCTCTCCTGGTATGCCATCGCCACGCCCGACAACGGCGAAGTGGTGAGCTCCGACCAGCTTTGATCTCGCGCACCGCGCTTTGAGCTCAGAGTTCCCTGCACGATCCGCTGGGCCTCCAGTCCCGGCGGGTCGTGCAGTCTCATTTCTTTGTATGCAAATGATCGTGAGCACACGTTCCAGGATCACACGCCAGCGCGGCGCCTGGACCTTGCGTCTGGCCTTCCTGGCGGTGTTCGCTGGTTTGCTGGCGATGTCCGCCTGGAATCTCACACGCTCGTCCGGCCTTGAGGACGCCACGCGCGCCTATCGGCTGGGCGACCTGGAGACTTCCCTCGCGCGGGCGCTCGACCATCTCGATCGCCGTCCCTGGAGCCGCGACGCTGCGCTTCTCGTGGCGCGGTGTTACAGCCGGATGGATCGATCGGAGCAGGCCGAACCTTACTACACCAGGGCTGGCAGGCTCGAGCTTTCGGACCTGCAACTTCGGGCCTACGCGCTCGCGCGGGGACCACGGCCTGGCCAGGCTGTCTCAGCCTTCAACCAGATTCTCGCGCTCGCCCCCGACAATCTCGCGGCGATGCGCAGGCTGGCGGCTGTTGAGCTTGCGCTCGACGACAAGCCTGCCCTTCGTGCGCTCGCGGATCGGCTCGAGCACACGCCCGGAGGCGCCATTCTGGGCGCAACCTTGCGCGGCGTCTTGCACCACAACGAAAAGAACCGCGAGCTGGCCTGCCAGGATTTCGCGAAGGTGCTTGCGCTCGATCCCGAACTCAAGGAAATGCCCCTGCCACGCGTGCTCTTCTTCAGTCAATACGCGGACGACCTGGCAGCAACCGGCCAGCTTGAATCGGCCCGGGCCTTGCTGCTCAAGGAGGTCGAGTCGCACCCGGACGCGATGCTCTGGAACGCCATCGGGAACACGTACTTGCTCCAGGGCAAGCTCGAGGAGGCAGAGCGACCGTTCAAGCGCGCTCTTGAGCTCAATCCCGCGTCGAGCGGCCCGCTCATCAACCTGGCCAAGCTTGAGCTCCAGAGGCACAAACCAGAACTTGCGCTTGGATATCTCGATCGAGCTAAGGCGATCGCGCCGGCGTCGTATTCCGTGCTCTACAACCTGGCGGTCGCCTATCGCCAGCTTGGGCGCGAAAAGGATGCGAACCTGGTGCAGGAGACGATCAAGACCCTGCGGGAGGACGCGCCCTCTGATCCGCTCACGACCACCTGGCCGGCTTACGCCCTCTAAACGACTGGGGGCTCGGTCTTACGGCTGGGACTTGCTGCTCGCGGCGGCCTGGGCTTCATACAGGTTCGCCAGACCGAGCTCGCCCTTTGATTTGTAGTAATCCGCGAGCATTCGGTTGATGGCGGGATGGTTGGGCTGGCTGGCGAGGATCAACCTGGCCCAATCGAGGGCTTCCGCGGCATGGCCATGTTGCATGAGCCAAACCGCGGCCCTGGCCCTCAATTCGACCTGGTTGGGATGCTCGCGGAGTTCCTGGCTCAAACGAACGAACTGTTCGTGATCGGCCTTGAGTTTTTCGAAGCGGCTGCGTTCCGCTTCTGCTTCAGTTCTGCGACCGAGACTCGCAAGGGCGACGGATCGGCGATACGAGGCCTGGGTGTCGAAGGGATCGGCGGCGATGGCGCGGTCAAGAAAGGCGAGTGCGTCTGCGAAGCGTCCCTGGCGTTCTTCGAGCGCGGCCCGGGCCGCCAGGGCGACCGGGTCGCGCGGGGCGAGCGTAACGGCCCGATCAAGCCTGCGCGCAGCTCGTTGGAATTCACCAAGTTCGAGATCCGTCTCACCCGCGCCTATCAGGGCCTGAAGATCGTCCGGATGCGTTTCCAAATAGAGCCAGTAATGGTGCGAGGCCTCGTCGTAGTGCTTGTTGATCCAGAGCTGCTCCGCCAGGCCCAGCCGTGCACGATCGAGCGAGGGATCGCGCCTGAGCGCTTCGCGGTAGCGTTCGATCACCGTTTCCGCGGGTGTACCCAGCCGCAGGTCGGCCTCGGCTCGCAACAGCACCGGACGCGCGTTCTGGGGCTCGCGCCTGGCCCAGTCGTCGAGCAGGGCCGCCGCCTCGTGCAACCGATAGCTCCCCAGGTAGAGTCGTGCAAGCGCCTCGGAGACCTCGGGGTCCGGAACCGTGGTGGATTTCAGCGTCTCTCGCAGCAGATTCTCTGCCTGAGTTTTCTGATCGCCCCGTGCAAGCAGGAGTCCCCAGAGCCGATTGACCTCGGCGGGAGAATGGCCAAGCGCGCGGGCGAGCCCGATCTCTCGATCCACGGTTGCAAGGTCCTGGCGAGCCCAGGCCAGCCGGGCGGCCAGAAAGTGGGCGTCAGCCGATCGCGGCTCGGATTCCAGCCAGCGCTCGATGGCGGCGGACGCCTCGGCAAGCCGCCCATTCTCGATCGCCGAGGTGATGGCCACGACCTTGCGCTCGTGCATCATGTACCGCGCGAGCACGACCCCAACCACAAGCGCCAGGGCCGCCGCAACCAGCCAGCGGCCAGCGCGGGCCAGTTGAAATCCAGAACGCCCGCGAGGGCGCAATCGGCCAGGAATCATCATGGGTGATCGGGCAACCGAGAATGGCAGTGCATTTCCTGAGGATGCCGAGTTTTTCATCCCGAGACAAGCGGGTCCCAGATCACTTGGCAGATCTGGCCTGGGTGCAGAGAATAGGCGTGTGATCAGACCTTTCGCCTCGATTCGAGACGCGCTGCTCGCGGTGATGGCCGCGTCGATCCTGCTTGTGGGCCTGGGCGCGTTGATTGCAGGTTGGGCGCGCCCTGGCACGCCCACGCTCGATCAGGTGCGCGCAGCGGCCCGGGGCATGCGATTCGCCGAGGCCGCCGGTCTTCTCGAACGGTTCCTGGAGCGTGATCCAACCAGCGAGACAGGCTGGCTGCTACTGGCCGAGCTCTCGACCGAGCCGTCGCACGCCGACCCTTCCCGGGCGCTCGAGGCGCTCGCGCGGATCCACCCCGCAAATCGACGGACTTCCGCCACCATCAAGTTCCTCGAAGGCAAGGCCCGCTACCAGCAAGCGCGATACGACCTGGCTGAACCATGCTGGAACGAGGCGCTCCGGATCGATCCCACCACGCCCGAGGCCGGCTGGGCGCTTCTCGACTTGCTCGATCTCGAAGGCCGCGTGGAAGAAGCACACCGCCTGGGAATGCGGATGCACGAAGTCGAGCCCGATCCTCGCGACCGCGTGCGCGTTTTGCTCGAACTCGCGCGGATCGACATCGACAAGGTCGCGCCGGGGTCGCTGGTGCAGCTTTTTACTCCGCTTTACGCCCTCGACCCCGCCAATCTCCAGACCGCGGTGATTCTCGGTCTCGCCCACATCCACAACAGCCAACCCGAAGAAGGTCTGGCGATTCTGGCCCGTGCGCTTGAGCAATACCCCGACTCGCTGCTCGCCTGGGATTCCTGGCTCAGCGGGCTCGACGACGGCCATGACATCGCCCGGCTGGAGCGTGAGTTTCACCGTTTACCGCCTCGATTCCGCAACGAACCACGGATCGCCAAGATCGAGGGAATCGTGGCCCAGAACGCCCGCGACTGGCCCCGCGCCATTGCCGCATATCGCCGCGCCCGGGAGCTCGATCCCCAGGACGGCGTGATCTCATACCGCCTGCGTCAGGCGCTTTATGTTGCCGGAAATCGCCACGAGGCCGAACGCATCACCCGCGAGTTTGGTGAATTCCAGGCCGCGTTCAAACAGCTTCGCGCTGTATATGAAAAGGCGGTGCAGATTCGGACGCTCGGTCTTAGGCCCGAGCTCGAGCTCTATCACCAGCTTGCGGAATTGCGTGAGAAAATGGGGCGAAAGGACGAAGCACGAGCGTGGCACAGGCTCATTCTCGAGGACGCGCCCGGCGATCCAACCAGCATGGCCGCGCTGGAACGGCTCAAGTAGGATCATGTGCTAGCGCGCTACGCCCATCCGGCGATGGGCTTAGGCTCCAGGACCCGCGTTCGATGACCCAGGCGACCATGGCGGAAACACACGAGGAAACGCCCAACCATTCTCGCCCCAGCCAGCGTAACCCAGGTGCATGGCTACGCTGGCTTGCGGCAAGCACAAGCCTGGCGGGCCTGGTTGCGTTTAATGTTTGGTGGTATCTGCACGATACGCGAGAGGTGCCCCGGGTCGAGACTGCGGCGCGGCTGCTCGGCCAGGGAGAATACCGCGCGGCCGAGCAACTCCTGCGTGAGCGACTCCGAGCCCGGCCGCGAGACGCCGTCGCCCTCGTTACGCTGGCGCGAACACTCGCCGGTCAGGGAGACCTGCTGGCCTGCGCGCAAACCCTGATCAAGGTCCCGGAATGGTCAAGCCAGTATTCCGAGGCGATGTTCCGAGCGGGTCAATCGTTCTTTCAGGTGGATCACGCGCGCGAGGCGGAAACCGCCTGGCTCAAGCTGGTGCATCACGATCCCCTGCACCCCACTCCACCTGAGTATTTTCTGGACGCGAGCCAGGAGCTGCTCAAGCTCTATGCGATCGAGGACGATTGGGAAGACGCCTTTCCGGTGATCTGGAGCGCATATGACCGAACCACCGGCGGGGAGCAGACCGGCTGGCTCATGTCGCGTTTGCGTCCTGAGCTCGAGCGTGTGGCCCACGTGGAAGCGATTCCGCACCTCATGCGTTATCTTGAGGCAGATCCCAGCGACGCCAATGCCCGCCGCGCGCTGGGTCGCGCCTATGCCGCGACGGGCCGCAGGGCCGAGGCGGACGCGCAATTCCGCGAATGTCTCAAGCGCTCGCCCGAGGACGCCCGCGCCTGGCGTGACTACCTGACGATGCTGAGCGAGCAGGGAGAGCTGGATCGCTTCCTGGAGGTTCTTGGCCATCCGCCCCGCAGCGCGGACGAGATGGCCGAGACCTGGTTTTTCCGCGCCACCGCGGCGGAGAAGCAGCAAGACTGGGCAAAGGCGAGGCACGATCTCGAGAAGGCGATCGAGCTGCACCCTTACACGCCGAAGTATTACTACCGGCTGGCGTCGGTCGAAGATCGGCTGGGCGAGCGGGCGAAGGCGACCGAGCATCGCGCGCGGACGAAGCGCATGAACGACGCACGTAGCGAGATCGCGGGTGCATACGCCACATTTCTCGAGCTGGAACGGGCCGGCGGCGGCAAACCAGCGGAGCGCAGCGCGGCGGCGAAGCGATTGGCCCAGATCTGCGAGACGATGGGCTGGGGTCGAGCAGCGCAGGCCTGGTCGCGAATCGCCGTAGGGGGTTGAGCCTGCGGGCAAGGGGCGGGCGAGAATCGCTCTCCACCCGCGCCTCGCTCTCATGGCTAGTGATTGAACAGGAACGCCGGGCTGTTGAACAGCGCCCATGCCACATCCTGCGCGGCGGTCAGCCGTTTCGTAACGATCTGCTGGACGCTCATTTGAAGATCGTGCCGCAGGCTCACAAGGGCAGGATCGACAGGAATCGGGCGCCTGGCCTGCTCGAGCTGGGCGCGGAGCTCGGTGAATCGGGGATCAACCGGCGGCGGCGCGGCGGCCGCGGCAATGGCCTGCTCCTTCGCTCTGCGATCGGCGTCAATGCCACGGAACCAGTGCAAGATTTGCTCGCGCTGGGCCGCGGTGCGAACTTCAGGCGCGGTGGCCAGAATCGCGCGGAACTCCTCGGGCAGGCTCAGGCCGATGGGCTTCGCGCCCCGCGTCACCGAAATCCGGAACCGGCCCAGCGTCCACTGCTCGTTAAACCGGTGATGCAACACGAAGGTGAGCATTGAGCCTCCCTGCGCACCCACGGGCGCGGCGGTCTCAAACGTGGCCCAGTGGATCATGCCCGTGGCGGGCGCCACGGCCCAGCCCTGGCCATTGTTCAGGTCTCCATCGACCGTGCGCGCGATGTCAAAATTCGCCTGCGTGAAATCCGCGAGCGGCTTGACCAGCTTGACCGGTTTCTTTTGCCTGGAATCAGACCTGGGCGCGGCGAACATCGCAAATTCGTTCAGCACGAAGTTGCCGTCCGTCGCCCGGCCCGGTCCGTGCTGCGGAAGCCGAGGGTCGGTGAGCACCTCCAGTCGAACACCGGCGATGTCGGTCAAATCCGTTTCGGCCGTGATCGTCACGACGCCATTGCGGTTCGGCCCGTGGACGGTGATCGAGCCGTCGGGTTCCTTGCGCAGGGTTGCGCCATTCGAGGCGCTCATGATCTTCGGCTCGATGACCGCCCAGCGGTTCACGATTCCCGCGGTCTGCGCCTTTTCCCAGTCTGCCGCCTTCTTCGCGAAGGGGCCGGCGTCATACGCCGCAAGCTCAGCCTTGAGTTTCGCCACATTCTGAGCCCGGACCTTTTCCTGTTCCTTGAGCCGCTGCGTCATCGCTTTTTCGTAATCGGCGAGCGCGGTCTCCGCGGCGGCGATCTCCGCTCTGCGCTTCGACTCAAGCGCTGGCAATCTGAGCGCGTACTCAGTTTCCCGCTTGCCGAGTTCTTCGGCGATGCGGCGATGGTCTTCATCAATGGCGCGCATCTCGACGCGGCAGGTCTCGACCTCGGCCGGAGTGGCAGGCCGATTCAGGACCCGCAGGAACAGCTCCTGGATCAGCTTGCTGTCGTCATGTTCGGTGGCCACCAGTTTGGCGATGGCGTTGTTGGGATCGGCGATGGCGTCGGCGAGCGTCGGCCCGCTCACAAGCGCCATCACGGGCCCGAGCTGCAAACCGCTCGTGCGTTCGCATTCGCAGGCGCTTTCACGCGCGGGGCGGCCGAATGTGGTAAGGAACCCGCTTGGCAGTTCCACTCCGGAATCCGGCAGCGCGGCCGCGCGCGTTCCCGCCGGCACCCCCGGGAATGTGGAGGTTGAGCCGGTTGCACGGTAAACCGCGTCGAGCAATACTTCCGCCGGCAACCGCCGCGCGACGGCGTGCGAATAGTTCGCCTTGTCGTCGGAATTCCATCGATTGGTTTCGACCGCAAGCTGGTACGTCCGTGACTTGCAGATGAGCGCCATCATCCGCCGCACGTTGAAACCATTCGCGATGAACTCCTTCGTGAGATAGTCAAGCAGCTCCGGATTCGAAGGCGGGTTGCCCGCGCGGATGTCGTCCAGCGGCTCGATAATGCCCACGCCGAAGAGATAACCCCACAACCGGTTCACATAGCTGCGGGCGAAATAGGGGTTGTCGCGCGAGGTCAACCACGCTGTCATCTCCTGCCGCCTGGGCGCTCTGGCCGCGGCCTTCGGGTAGGCGCAGTCGAACGGCAAACGGGGAGCAGCGATCTTCTTGGTGCGATCGTGGACCACCTCGCCGCTGGTCGCGTCGGAAACAATTTCGAACAGCGGCTTGGGCGATTCGACGTCGGTCCCGCCGATCATTCGGCCCTTGCTTTCCGGGTCGGCCTTCAGGCCCACCTGCGCGAAGTAGGCAGCTGTCTGATAGTACTGATCCTGGGTCCAGCGCTCGAAGGGATGATCGTGGCACTTGTTGCAGTTGAAGCGCACCGCCAGGAAGAGCTGGGTGGTGTTTTCCATGACGAGCGTGGGGTCGCGGAGAATCTTGAAATAGGCGGCCGCCGGGTTTTCGCGATTGGAGCCCGCGGCGGTGAGGATTGAGCTCACGAAGACGTCGTAGGGCGTGTTCGTCTCGATTTGCTTGCGAATCCAGTTGCGGAATGAGACCGCTCCCTCAACGCCCAGGAACTTGCGGTTGACTTGCAGGAGATCGGCCCATTTGTTGGTCCAGTAGTCGACGAATTCGGGCGTGCCGATCAGGGCATCGACCAGGGCCTCGCGCTTCTGGCGTGACTCGGCGGGATCCGCGAGGAACTTGCGAACCTGGTCAGCGGTCGGCGGCAGGCCGGTGAGATCGAGGGTGACGCGGCGGACGAACTCCGCGTCGCTACACACGCCCGAGGGCAGAATCTTGAGCCGCTTCCACTTGGCGGCGACGAGTTCATCGACCTTGCTGTAGCGCGGCGGCTCGGCCCAGACGAATCCGCTGCGATCGCCCATGACCGTGACGGTGGTGGAGGCGTAATTACCCTCGTAGCGTGCGAGCACAGGCGCCTCGCCGCGACGGAGGGAGGTGACGAGCCCGGCTCGATTGGCCGCGGCGACCTCGGTATTCGCACTTTCCAGAAACGCCTCGCGTGTAACGTCCCGCAGCGTGCCGTTGGCATAGGTCGCCAGCACGCGGAACTGTTGCTTGAGCCCGATCCGATCGATCACCGGATTGGCGGGGAATAGCTCAATCTTGCTCACGCGCGGCGTGGTTGTGTCGAGCCTGGCGCCGTCGGTGATCCAGGACCGGAGCGCTTCGTAGTACGGCTCGCCAGGCGTCATCATCGCGCCGCCGACGTGCGGCACCGCACCCGTGGGCTTGAGCAGCATCAGGCTCAAGTCCGGTGAGGCGAGATTGATCCGCCGCGCCGCGTGATCGTCCGTGAGCGCTCGGACATCGAAAAGCGGATCGTAGCCGCGGAGCGACAGCTTGAAGCCGTTCTTGCCCTGCGCTGAGCCGTGGCACGTTCCCTGGTTGCAACCGAGCTTCGAAAGCAGCGGGGCCACGTCTCGCACATAATCGACCCGCATCGGCAGCGCGAGACCGAGCACCGTCACCGGCAGAGTCGCCGACTTGCCGCCGATCGAGAGCTTGAGCGTCCCCTTGCCGTCCCCCCGCGGCCGAATCAGGCCGGAACGACTGATGTCCGCCACACCGCCGGAGATTGAAAAATCGGCCATTCGTGTCACATCAAGGCTCGCACCCGCGGTTGTGCGGGCGGTCGCCACGATCTGAGCGTAGGCGAATCGATTCGAAAGCCGGATCTCCCCTGGCTCGAGCGAAAGACTCGCGATCGCCACGCCTTTCGGCAGCGTTTCGGTCTCGACCGCTTCTTCCTGCTTGGCAACGATGGGCGCTGGCTCTTCCTTAACCTTCGTTCCCGACTTCACCGGCACGGGCGCGAATTCCCGTGCGAGCTTGCCGGTTTCGGGTTCATAAAGCCGAACCATGCCGTCCGACCCGGCCGCGGCCAGGCGCTTGCCGTCGGGCGCGAAGGCCACGGCGTAAACGGCCGAGCCCGGCAGTTTGATCCGAGCCACTTCCTTCACCCCGGCCTTGTGATAATGCTCGAGCTCGTCCCTTTCCTGCTGCGAGCGCGAGGTGACGACCTTCTGCTGGATCGCCTTGATCTTGTCGGGCAGCGCTGTATCAAATTCATAGCCGTAGACGGCGATTTCGCCCGCGCCGTCGAGGCTCGCGGCGGCGGCGATCCGCTTGCCGTCACCGCTCACCGCGACGCTGTAAACTCGGCCAGGCAAGCCTGGCAGCTCGCGGATCAGGTTGGAGTCGTCGCCGATCACCCGCACCGACTGGCGAAAGACACGGTAAACCTTGGGCTGGCCGTCCGACCCGCCGATCACGATCTCATCGCGCCTGGGGTGCCGCGCCACCGACGCCAGCCCCCCCTTGAGGGCGCCCGGCGTGATCGAGGTGATGTTGTCGACGAAACGCTCCGTCTTGAACTCAGTGAGCTTGGCGCTCATATCGCGGCCGACCGAGATCAGGTGCGAGCCATCGACTGAAAACACGGTGTCGAGCACCCAGTCGTTGTGCGAGCCCATGAAGAGCACTTGCTCGCCGGTCTTCGAATTGATGGCGCGGAGGGTGTTGTCGCCGCAGCCGAAGGCGATGGTCGAGCCGTCGGGCGACCAGCTCGCGCCATAGGTTGTGTCGTAAGTCACGGTGGTGGAGAGCAGCAGCTTGCGTTTGGCGACATCCCACACCTGGATTTCGCCCATCCGCGCGGGGCGGCCGCCGGCCACCGCCAGGCGCTTGCCATCAGGCGAAAAGGCGAGCGACTCCACCCGCTCCGAAAGACCCACCAACCGGCTGATCGCTTCACTGCCGTCTGCCTTCCACAGCAGGACTTCGTGGAACCCAGCCACAGCCAGAATCGCACCATCGGGCGAATACGCGAGCGCGGGAATCACAGGCAGGCGTGTGTAAACCGGGGGATGCTGCATGTCATAAAGTGCCTGCGCCGACCGCGGGGCGTCGTTCTTCGCACCTTGCGCGATCCACTGGTTGATGAGCTCGATCTCGCTCGCGGCCAGAGGGGGCTTGTTCTGGGGCATTTCCGCCTTGCCGTCATGCGGCGTGATCATGCTCACCATGCGGCTCTCCGCGGGCTTGCCGGGCGTGATCGCCGGCTCCTCGCTTTCACCCCCCTTGAGCATGCTCTCGAAGGCCGTCATCACATAACCGCCCCCCGCCTTCGCCGGTTGGTGGCAGCCCAGGCATTTCGCCTGAAGAATCGGCCGAACCTGTTTGTCGAAACTGATCTTCGCGGCGGGAGACCCAGCGGCTGGCTTGCCCTTGCCCTTGGCGTCGTCGCCGGACGACACGGCGGCGATGGAGCAGGCGCTCAGCAATACACCCCAGAAGGTCAGTCGGCTCATGATCAACCTCGACGGCTGGCGAAATTCGGGGCCTGGACCAGATGCTTGCTGTCGCGAACGCCGTCGCAACTCAGCATCCCGGCACGACCCGCGGGGGAGGATCTCACGACCGGGATCGCGTGTACGACCCCGGTGTCAGGCAAGCAGCGCGGATTGGCTGGAGGAAGACTCGCCCTTCGACCAGCGCATGTTAAATAATAATCAATCAGCCCCTGCCATTACCAGCATGGAAGCGGCTCAACCCGCCGGAGTGGGCCAACCCTGGCGGTTTTAACACCTGAAGCGATGGTCAGGGATGGGCGGGAGCAGCGCCCGCGTTTTCTGCACGCATCAGCCAGACCTCAGCCACCTGGCAGCCGCGACCATTGCCGCCGCGCCCCGGTTCGGGGTACCAGGAAAGCTCGAGCGCGCCGTCGGCCGTCGCCTGGCGTGGGATGGCGAACTCGAGCGGCGCCAGGTCGCGCGGCTTCTTCAGGAAGGGATGGACCTCAATGCCGGCGTCCGCCTGGAGCCGCAGCTTCACCTGGAACATATCCCCGGTGTAGACCACACGCACCCGGTACTGGGCGCTGGGATCAAGGCCGCCGTAACGCATCCGCACGGGCGCATCGTAGTATCCCGCGGCATGCCGGCACCAGGACCGCCGCGCTCCCAGATCCTGGTCAAAGCCAGTGCGTGTTCCCCGGAAGCCGGCCGGGTCGACCTCGTAAGGCGCGCCCAGGATGAGATGGGGCCGGTTGCGGGGATTGCCCAGATCGTCGTAAAAGCCGCCAGGACCGGGGTTCGTCCAGTTCAAAATGGCGGAGATTTCACGGAGCCGATCCGCCTCGGCGGGCAGTTTGCGGATCGCCGCGAACCGATTCTCGAGCCACTCGGAGTTATTAAGCGAGGTATCGATCGTGTCGAGCGTCGTCCCGCGGCCGATGGCGATCGCCTGGTACTTGTTCACACTCAATTGCATGCCGATACTTTGAAAGAGCGCCTCGGCCAGCTCGAAGACGCGGCTGCGCAGGTCTGGTGCTGGGAGCTCATTCGCCTGCCGCAGGATCGCCTGGGCCTCCTCGACCGCGGCGAGTGCGCCCATGGCGGCCGCCTGCCGCAGGCGATCGAGCGCGCGGGCTTCAAGCTCGGTCTCCGCGATCAGCTTTCTGCGCACATAGGCGTCGTAATAGGCGCGATAGAGCGCCTGCTGGAACCGCCAGTTGCGCAGCGTCCAGGGCGATGCGTGCGATTCCATGGCGCGGAAGCGCGCGAGCGTGGTCTCGACCTCGTCGTTGTTGAGAAGCGCGCCTTTCCAGTTACGCTCCAGGGCGAAGAGCCCCTGTGCAAAGCCGTCCGCCGCGCCTGGTTCCAGCCCGACCAGCACTCGCGCGTATTCACGGAGCGTCTCCACGAGCGACGCCTTCGAATTCCAGCCAAGCGCGCTCCAGACGATCTTGTTCACGTCGTCATTGCAGCCTTCGCTGTAGGTGACAAACCCCCTGGTTTCCCGGGCGAAAGCGTGAAAGATGGCGGCCTCGTCGAAGGGGCGGGGATTGATGCCTTCGCGGCCGTGCGTGAGAGAAAAAGCCACGTCCCAGTCGGGCACGGGATACTGGCAGCGCAGGCTGTGGGTGATATCGGGATAGTCGCGGATGGGATATCGCGCGGGGACGCGCTTGCGCAATTCGGGAAGCGGCAACCGCGTTTGCGGCCCGTAGGCCACGCCGGAGAGCCACGCCGGCTCGGCCGCGAGCAGCGCCAGGAATTCCTCAACCCATTGCTGAGAAAAGCCCTGAGCGCTCACCCACATGCGCGTCCTGGGATGGATGCGCCTGATGTTCGCGGCCTGCTTTTCTAGAAGCGCGAGCAGCACGCCCGGACGGGTATGGCCGGGATCGCCGCCGGGCACGAAGACGTCGTCGAGCCGGGGCAACACCGAGAGCACGCTCGCCCATTCCTCAAGCGCACGCGCCACGGTCGCCGGGTCGGTGTAATCGGGATCCATCGCGGGATACCACACCGAGACATCGAGGCCATAATCAGCGCAAATGCGCGACATCCCGGTCATCATCTCGAGCTGCGGCCGGGGAAAATGCGGGCTTTTGGCCGCGTCGTCGCTACGCGGAGGCAGAAGCTCGATGGTGTTCACGCCGAAGATCGCCATGTCCGCGATATAGCGCTTCCACTGATCGAGATCCCAGGCGTCGTAGGAATTGGTCTTGGGGCGATAGCCAAGCTGCTGGCCGCGGATGGGGTACTCGGGTGCATCAACCAGCTTGATTGCGCCTGGGAGCACGGCCCGCCCCGCGCGTGTGTGGATCAGTCTCAGGAACCGGCCCACGCCGAAAAGCACGCCTCGCGCATCCGCGCCGACAATCACAAGCCGAGGCGCGCGAGCGCTCGCAAGCGATTCAATCCGATAGCCCTCTGGCTTGAGCCCCGCCTTCAGCGCGGAGCTGGAAACTCCCAGCCCAGCGGCGACGGCGTCCGCCAGACGGGCCGGAACAACCACGATCGAAGCGCGACCCGCGCTGGGCATCGCCCCCACACGCTCCCACACGATGCCCGTTCGCTCCCGCACCCGATCAACAAGGAGCGCAATCGCCTCTTGCTCGGGCTTATCCAGCCCCTGAGGCGCGACCACGGCCGCCTGCGTGAAGTCGTGCTCGACTCCCTGTGCCCGAAGCGTGCCCAACGGCGCAACCAAAAATACAGCCAGAAGCGCGCAGCGGCGAATCGTCATCGCGTGTTGCCTTCTCAAGGTGATGGTAAACGCTTACGCCAGGATTGCCTTCACCGGATGATGTTCCTCGACTCCGGTCAAGCGCAGGTCAAGCCCCTGGAACTTCACGCTCAGCCGGCGATGATCGATCCCCAGACAGTGCAGGATCGTGGCGTTGACGTCGTGAATGTGCACGGGGTTGGAGACGACGTTGTAGCTGAAGTCGTCCGTCTCGCCGTGCACGATGCCGGGCTTGATACCGCCGCCGGCCATCCAGATCGGGAAGCACTTGGGATGGTGGTCGCGGCCGTAATTGTCACGCGTGAGCTTGCCCTGGCAGTAAATCGTGCGCCCGAATTCACCGCCCCAGATCACCAGGGTGTCGTCGAGCAGCCCGCGCTGGCGCAGATCAACAATGAGCGCGTAGGTGGCCTGATCGACGTCCTTGCACTGCGCGGGCAGGTCGCCGGCCATGTTGCCGTGCTGGTCCCAGCCGCGATGGAAGATCTGCGTGAAACGAACGTTGCGCTCGGCCAGCCGCCGCGCCAGCAAGCACGACCGCGCGAACGAACCAGGCCTGTGCACATCGGGGCCGTAGAGCTCAAGGATGTGCCTGGGCTCGTTTGAAATATCGGTGAGCTCGGGGACCGAGGTCTGCATGCGGAAGGCCATTTCGTACTGGGCGATGCGCGCTTGCGTCTCCGGATCGGCGAGCGTCTCGAACTCGTGATGATTGAGCCGGCTGACGGCGTCGAGCACGCGTCTCCGCGCCTGCGCGTCGACCCCGCCTGGATTCGAAAGGAAGAGCACCGGATCGCCCTTGGCTCGAAGCGCGACCCCCTGATATTGCGTGGGCAGGCAGCCCGAGCCCCAGAGCCGGTTATAAAGCGCCTGGGCGTCGACCTTGCTGCTCCAGGAGGGAGTCATCACCACAAACGCCGGCAGATTCTCGTTGAGCGAGCCCAGGCCGTAAGAGAGCCACGAGCCCAGGCTCGGGCGTCCCGGAAGCTGGTTGCCAGTGCAGATGTAGGTCACGGCCGGGTCATGGTTGATCGCTTCCGTCCAGACCGTCTTCACGAGCGCGATCTCGTCGACGATTCTGGCTGTCCAGGGCAAGAGCTCGCTCACCCAGGTGCCGGCCTTGCCGTGGCGCGCGAACTTGTACTTCGAAGGCGCGATCGGAAATCGCGACTGGCCGGAGGTCATGGTGGTGAGCCGCTGCCCCTTGCGGACCGACTCGGGCAGATCCTTGTCGAACCAGTCGTTCATCTTCGGCTTGTAGTCGAAGAGATCGATCTGAGATGGACCTCCATTCATATGCAAATAGATCGCGCGTTTGGCCTTCGGCGCGAAGTGGGGCAAGCCGGGCAAGCCTCCGGATGGTCGTGGGGATCCACCGGCGTGTGCCTGGCTGCCGAGCAGGCTGGCGAGCGCGGCGGAGCCCAGTGAGAGCCCTGAGCCGGCCAGGAAGTGGCGGCGGGTCATCGCGGCGGCGAGGTCTTCGAAGGGGTGCATGGGCGGTTCGCTCCGGTTTCGCGCGATCAGCCGCGCGTGATCACGCAGTCGAGATTGAGCACGGCGTTGCCGAGCAGCGTCCAGGCCGCGAAATTGCACGGATCGCCGGGCGAGCCTTCGCCGGCGACCTGGCGTGCCTCCGCGCTGCGGGTGCGGTAATGATCGAGCAGGTCGCGCAGGGTTCGGCCAAGCTCGGTTGCCTCGCTCGAGTCGGGCCGGCGGCCGGTCGCCAGCCGGAACATGTAGACAAGCCTGTCCTCCGCCGTCGAGCCCCCCTCGGCCCAGGCCCGCCGTGCGAGCCCCCGCGCGGCTTCCATGTATTGCTCCTCGTTGAGCAGCAAAAGGGCCTGGAGCGGTGTGTTGGTGCGTTCTCTGCGCACCTGGCACGATTCGCGTGAAGGGGCGTCGAAGGTGCTCATCTGCGGCGGCGGCGCTGTCCGCTTCCAGAACGTATAAACGCTGCGGCGATGGACCTTGGCCGGTCCCGCGTCGGGCTGGAAGTGGGCGGTGTTGCTTCCTGAGTAACCAACTGCTTCCCACAACCCCGGCGGTTGCGGCGGCTTCACGCTCGGGCCGCCCACGGACTCCACCAGAAGCCCTGACACCGCCAGGGCCTGATCGCGGAGCATTTCGGCGTCGAGCCGGAATCGCGGCCCGCGCGAAACGAGCCGATTCGCCGGATCCTTCGCCAGCCTTTCGGGCGTGATCTTCGCCGACTGGCGATACGCTGCACTCGTCACAAGGGTGCGCACGAGCCGCTTGATGTTCCAACCGTGCTCGCGAAAGTCGACCGCCAGAAAATCGAGCAGCTCCGGATGTGACGGCGGCTCCCCCTGAGCGCCGAAGTCCTCGGCAGTCTTCACCAGACCCACGCCGAAAAACTGCTGCCAGAGGCGATTCACGGCCACTCGGGCCGTCAACGGATGATTGGGCGCGGTGAGCCATTCCGCGAAACCCAGCCGATTCACAGGCGCACCCGCGGGCAGCGGCGGCAAGAACGCGGGAATCGCGCGGCCAACCTTGTCCCCGCGCTGGTCGTATTCCCCGCGCTTGAGCATGTAGGCCTGCTTCGGCTCGCCGCTCCGTTCCCGGAAGACCAGCGTGGTGGCAACCTGATCGTCGAGCGCCTTGCGTTTGGCCTCAGCCGCCTTCAGCTTGGCGACGATTGGTTCGAGCGCGGCCGCCGTTTTGGCCGAGCCCGTTCTCAGGTACTGCGCGTAGAGCGAGCGAACTTGATCGGCTGTGCGCTTCGAGCGTTCGAGTGCCAGGATCGCCTTGTCGGGATCGGAGAGCCCTGCTCCCTTGTCGGCCTTGCGGGCGCGAATCCACGCCGCAAAGGAGGCGTACTTCTGTTCCGGCTGCGGGGTCCATGTGCGCAGGCCGGCCGCATCCCAGTACGCGGTTCCGTCAAACTGCGTGAACGCCCAGCCGTCGATCACGGAGCCAGGGGCAAGCGCGAGCCGGGCGCACGGAATCTCGAGCCGCGCCCATTCTCCAGTCGGCGGCAAGTCACCCATTCTCAAGCGCTCAACACTTTGATCCTTGCCCCAGTCGATGCGATTCTCGCCCCAGTAAGCCCGCCGCATCCAGCCTTCCCTGGTGTGCCACTGGAGCATGATCTCCTTCGGCGGATGAATCGGATCGATGTAAACGTGCGCGAACAGCGCATCCCCCTCGCCGATGACAAGCTTGGCGGCGGCGGTCTCAAAGAAGCGCTGCATTCGCCCCTGGGCCGTAAGCTTGAGCGCGCCCGAACCGCTCTTCACGGGATAATCCGGGCGCGAGACGAACTGCCAGGGGCTGTCGCCTTGCGGATTCGCGCCGCGGGGCGCGGCATCGTCGATCCACACATAATCGGCGCGGGCCGGAATCTCGGACTCAGCCGGCTCGGCGGCAAGAGGCGCACGGGCGGCCAGCTTCGCCGTTTCGTCCTCCAGCGTTCGTTTGAGCGCGGCGATCTCGGCGTCGGCCGCAACGATGGCAAGCCTGTCCTTGATCGTGGGCACGGCCGCGATGGGCGCCCACTTGGCGGAATTGCCGTCGAGCGCGGGGCCGTCGATGTTGTTGAAGAAGGCGAAGAGCTGGTAGTAGTCCTTCATGCGGATCGGGTCGTACTTGTGGTCGTGGCAACGGGCACAGCCAGTGGTGAGCCCCAGCAGCACCGTGCCATTCGTATCGACCTGGTCGACCACGTTCCGCACGTACACTTCTTCCTCGATCGAGCCCCCCTCGCTCGTGGAGACATGGCAGCGATTGAAACCGGTCGCCACGAGCTGGTCGAGCGTCGGGTTCGGCAGGAGGTCGCCCGCGAGCTGCTCGATCAGAAATCGATCGAAGGGCTGGTTGCGGTTGAACGCCCGCACAACCCAGTCGCGATAGGGCCACATTTCGCGGTAATTATCGAGGTGCAGGCCATGCGTATCGCCATAGCGCGCGGCGTCGAGCCAGTAGCGTGCCATGTGCTCGCCGTAACGCGGCGACTCGAGCAGTCGATCGACCGCGCGTTCGTAAGCGCCCGGAGCGCGATCGGCGAGGAAGCGATCGACATCCTCAATCGTGGGGGGCAAGCCGGTGAGGTCGAAGGTCACGCGCCTGATCAGGGTTTCGCGATCGGCCTCGGGGGAGGGAGAAAGCCCCTCGGCTTCCAGTCTGGCGAGGATGAAGCGGTCCAGAGGCGACCGCCCCCAGGTTGCGTTTTTCACGGCGGGAGGATCGGCCTTGCGAGGCGGGTCGAAGGCCCAGTGCGACGACCATTTCGCCCCTTCGGAAACCCAGCGCCTGAGGAGGGCTTTCTGATCAGGGGCAAGCTGCTTGCCGCTTGCCTTCGGCGGCATCAGGAGCTCGGCGTCGTCGCTCTCGACCCGAAAAACGAGCGTGCTGTCATCGGGCTTGCCGGGCACGACCGCCCGATCGCCGCTGCCAAGCGCGGCGAGCGCGCCTTCCTTGACATCAAGCCGCAGCTTGGCCTTGCGTGCCCTGTCGTCAGGGCCGTGGCAGGCGAAACAGTTCTCGGCCAGGATCGGGCGGATTTCCCGCGCGAAATCGACGGGCCTGGGGTGGCTTGCCCCAGGACGAGGCGGATCCGCAACGGCTGGCCTGTGCCCAGCCGATGCCAACCCCAGCGCGACCCAAAATGCCAGCCCGAGTGCCATCCTCCGCTCGATCATGATCGTCACCGTGGGCTCGGTCGTCGAAGCAGGGTCCAGGGCCGCTCCAAACCCGAATCGCACTCGCCCGGGAGAATCAGCACCCGGCAGGGCGATCCCTTGCCAGAAGCACCCTGGCGGGCCCGCACGAACAGGGCGGGAGGCACTCGGCAAGAGGAGGGTCGGACCGCGTCACTTTCCCCAAATTATAACGCCCAGCCCCCGCGGCTGACAGGCGATGTCGACCAAATGTTTAACGAACACCTTCGGCGCGAGGGTCCGTCACCGGTTTGCGCCTGGCGTGGATTCGCTCTCAGGGAGTCGCGGGGAGCGTATCGGGCAAGGCATGCCTTGCGTCCTGCGGGAGTGTCATCCGCTCGCGGAGCCTGGTGGTCTGGTTTTTGGTATCGCCCCCCGTCGCCAGGAAGAACGAACCCTGGTCAACACCCGCGTCGATGTTGAGCACGGGGTTGCTGTCGGCGGTGAATCGCGCCTGGGTGACCGGCTTCCAACCGTCCTTGACGGTCTTCACCCAGGCATTTGAGTAATGCGCCCTGCGCACGATCCTGGCGGAGGCCACGTCGCGTTTGAAGTCTTCCACGAAGGCGTAATACCCGCTCAGCTTCGCGCCTCCCGTGATGGTCGAGAAGGTCACCAGGTGCGTCCAGGCCGGGTCGCCGGGAGCGCGGAAATAGCCTGCGAACTCGGTGCGCTCGCCTCTGGTTTTGGCCGTGACGAGAAAGCGATAGGTCGCCCCCTTCTTCCAATCGAAGTCGAAGAACGACTGGCCGCCGCTCCCCTCGCCGCCGAATCGACCCACACGCACCCTGGGGTCACGGTGCAGCAATTGCACACGCTTCTCCCTGGCGAGGGCTTTGGGGTCGTCCGCGTTCGAGTCCCACACCGAGAAAATGGCGAGCTTCTTGCCGTTACCGAGCTCCTGGATGCCGTAATAGCCCTTGTTCCAGCCGCAAACGCAAAAGTAGGTACCGGGAGCGGATTCGTCGACCGTCACTTCGTTGTAAAACGCTGTACCCTCGCCCGCCTCGTACGCCAGATGCACCGAGCGGCACGCCTTGCCCTCAAGGCTCTTATCCGCGGCGGAAGCAACGCCGAGGACCACGAATCCCCAGCAGATGATCGCAGTCAGGAAACGCATCGTCAGCACCATCCACCTGAGGACTTCGGCCAATCAAAACCGGGTCGCCCCATGTTATCGCGAACCGGCCGCGATGCTCCAGCTTTCATGGCGCCGAAGCAGCCACGGCGGGTTGATTGCGAAAGGGCTGCCGATGCCAGTAGGTGAGCGAGCGCCAAAGCCACTCCGCCGGCCCGTACCGGAAATACCTGAGCCAGATCGGGCTGTAGAGAAGCTGCGCGACCCAGATCGCAATGACGATTCCCAACGACGCAGGCCGGCTGATGCGGCCGTAAAGGTTGAAGCCGTAGCCGTAAAAAATCGTCGTGCAGACGATCGAGTGGGTCAGATAGTTCGAAAGCGCCATGCGCCCAACCGCGGCGAGCCGCCGCGTGAGCCACTCCAGCACGTGATGGCGGATCATGAGCATCAGCAGACCCACGTGGCCAAGCGCAACCACAATGCTCCCGAATGTGTTGTAGAACAACCCGCCGTGCATCATGTACCAGCCGGAGAAGCTGTGCTGGATGAGCGCGTAGGCATCATAGACCATGAGCGGCAAGCCAATGCCGTACCCGAGGCCGACCATCCAGGCATAGAAGCCGTCGGAGCGCGCGGCGGAGAAAACCCCGAGCTTCATGAGCCCCATGCCGATCAGCATCCGCGACGCCGCCAGAAATCCCAGCCCAAAGACAAAGGCCAGCGTATGCATCCAGATGAGCTGCCCTGCCCGGTGCTTGACGATTCCCAGGTAACCGCCCCGATACGCGGCGAGTTCCTTGTTCCAGTTTTCCTGCCGCTTCTCGGGCGTGGGTTCATCAAATCCCGTATGCATCTTGCCCCACATCTTCGCCGCATTCGTATCAAGCCACGACGATGACTCGCCCGCCTGCCGGTGCGCTTCAACCCGCTGCGCCGCGGCCTTCATGTAGTCAATCGAAGCCGTGAAGCCAAGCACGATCGGAACCAAAACCAAAGACGCGCAAATACCCAGGATGATCAGAGTTCGAGGCGAACTGGCGCGGAAGAAATAGAGAAACAACCCCGTCTGGGCGTAGAGGACGAGAATGTCGCCCGACCAGATGAGATAGGCGTGCACGAGACCAATGAGCAGCAGCCAGAGAATCCGCGAGAAGTAGACGCCGCGGATCGTTGCCCCCCGCGCACAGGCGCGCTGGTCCATGAGAACCAGCCCCGCGCCAAAGAGCATCGAGAAGATCGTCATCATCTTGGCCTCGAAAACCAGATGATTAAAGATCCACACTCCGCGCTCGAAGCCGCCAAAACCCCCGAGCCTGCTGGGATTCGAGTATGCCTCTCCAGGCCAGGCGAAATCGACAATGTTCATCGCCAGGATGCCAAGCAGCGCGAACCCGCGCAGCGCATCGACCGAATCCAGGCGCTCGCCCGCCGCCACAGGCAGCGGCGCAGCCACGGCAGGCGCTGCCGGCTCAATCCCCTCCTGGTCAGTCTGGACCACGGCTGAAGATTCTGGGTCCCGCACATCCAGTGACATGACGCGATCCTTGCTCCCTGTGTATGGGTGAGGCGCAGAAAATCACGTGCTTCCCGCCGCGGACCACCCCATGCCTGGAGCGTTTTCGCATCCGCCGCACAATTATTGCGTTCAACCAGGACTACGAAATCATACGGGATTCCAGTTCACGATTCGGTTCCCTTGAGCCAGAGTCTTGCCTGCATGGTCAACGAGCAATACATTATCTCCTGGGTGACGATTCTTTTGCACGATAAGCACGGACGGGGGCATGGCACGATGAGCGACCCGGGCTTGAGATTACCTCGGTTATGCGGTTGGATTCCCCTCGTGGGCGCGGCGGCCGCCGGGGTTTTTGTGGGTGCCTGGTTTGCTTCCGCGGGGGCGGCGGTGCGTGCGGATGGGCATGCTGCGAAGGGGCCCAAAGCGCCCCTCGAGGAAGCGCTCCACTGCCCCCTGGCGTTCGCAGGAGTACACTTGCTCAAGGAAAATCCTGGCGTCTCCAAGGTTGCGTACCACTTCTGCAAGCCGGTGAATGAGAGGCTCAACCAGTGTGTGCTTTACGACGGCACAGGCCCTGACGCCAAATTGATCGGCATCGAATACCTGGTTGACGACGCCACGTATCAGGCGATGCCAACCGAGGAAAAGGCATACTGGCATGATCATAAGCATGAGATCGATGCTGGCTTGCTCAAGAGTCTGACCCAGCACGGCGAGGAGGAAAAACAGACCTACGCGAAGGTCCGAACGCTGTGGGGCAAGGTCTATCACACCTGGGTCGAGGGAACGGACTATCCCGCGGGGCCCGCGAAGCTGTTCTGGTCGGTCACCGGCGAGAAGCCATTCGTGCTTGCGCCGGACGCGGTCTTGCCGCCCGAGCTGGCGAAACCCCGGTCCGCGGCTGCCAGGTAACTCCGCGGCTGCCAGGCAACTCCGCGGCTGTCTTTTCGCCGGCCGCGGCGCGATCGGCTCGTGAACACGCGCTATGTCGCAGTCCTTCCGCATGCGTTCTGGGAGAAGCTGCGCGAACGCGGAGCGTGATGCTTCTGGGAATTCAGCCCAGCCTGGAGTGAAGCGCGGCGATGCCCGCGCGGGGGCCGCCAGGGGCGCCGAAGATCGCCGACCCGGCGACCAGCACCCGCGCCCCTGCGTCAACGACCGCGCCAATGGTGTCGGCATCAACACCGCCATCGACCTCAAGCTCGCAATCGAGCCCAGAGTCGTCAATCGTGCGCCGCAATTTAGCAATCTTGCCGAGCGTGCTCGCAATGAACGCCTGGCCGCCAAAGCCGGGATTCACGGTCATCGCCAGCACGAGATCGATGTCGGCGAGCACCTCCTCAAGCGCGCCGGCGGGAGTGGCGGGATTGATCGCCACGCCAGCCTTCTTGCCCAGCGCGCGGATCGCCTGAATCGTGCGGTTCAGATGGAGCGCGCCTTCCTGATGCACAATCAACGTATCAGCACCCGCTTTGGCGAAGTCTTCGAGATAGCGCTCGGGGCGGTCGATCATGAGATGAACCTCGAGCGGCAGCCGTGTGACCGGGCGCAGCCACTTCACCACAATCGGGCCGAAGGTGATGTTGGGAACGAAGATACCGTCCATCACGTCGATGTGGATTCTGTCCGCGCCCAGCTCGGCCACCTCACGCACGGCATCGGCGAGCCGGCCCATGTCGGCCGCCAGGATCGACGGCGCCAGCTTGATTTGAGGGCGAACAGACATGGATGGGAGACTCCCCTTGCTGCCAGACAGGCCGCGCTGCCGGGCGCGGCTCCTCGATCCAAGATCATGCCAGCCGAGCGGGCGATTATTCAATCTGAATCACAAGCAGGGTACGATCGTCCGCAGGTGCCTGCCCGCCGGTATGGCGATCCACGGCGGCCACCACGGCGTCGACCATCCCCGAGGCGCCGAGCGCGCAATCGCCCAGAATATCATCAAGACGGCCGACGCCGAACTGCTCCCCGCGCTGATCCATCGCCTCGGTCACACCGTCGGTATAAAGCGCGAGCACATCGCAGGGCTCAAGTGAGATCGTTGTCTGGTCGTACGCAAGGTCTTCGAACAGTCCGAGCGGAGGCCCGCCAACCTCGTCGAGCGCCAGCACGCTATCCGGCCGGTAGCGTCTGAGCCGCGGCGGGTTGTGCCCCGCGGAGGCATACGTCAGCGTTCGCCGCGCCGGGTCGAGCACGGCGTAAAACGCGGTCACGAAGACCTCGTTGGTTGTGGTGTAGGCCTGCGAGAGCCGGCGGTTGACATGGTCGAGCAACGCACCAGGCGGGTCCGGCGGCCCAGGCAAGCTATGCGCAAGGCTGTGCGTGATCGCCATCAACACCGCCGCCGGGGTCCCGTGCCCGCTCACGTCGGCGATCAGAATCCCCAGCCGTCCTTCCGGCAGCGGAAACAGGTCGTAATAGTCGCCGCCCGCCCAGCGCGAGGTGCGATAGTACGCCGCCATCTCCACCCCAGGAATCGTCGGCAACGATTGTGGTAGCAACGAGCGTTGAATGTCCGCGATGACCTTGACCTCGCGCTCCACCTGGTCGTACGCCCGCTTGAGCTCGTCGGAAAGGACCAGGCTCTGCGTGGCCCGGCCGAAGAGCCCGCTCATCCAGACCCACTCCGGGAACTTGCCAAAATCAAATCCCCGCGGCTCCCGCTTGAGGGAGATCGTCATGTTCAGCCCGCGGCCGCGGTCAAAGTGCGGGATCGCCATCATCGACCGAAAGCCATTCAAGTATTCGTACGCGGGATCGTCCTCGGGCACGAGTCCGGCCAGATCCTCAATCAGCCGCGGTTCCTCGCTGTAAATCAGCTCGCCCAGGAAACCGCCCTGGAGCAGCGGCAGGCGGTCCTTCTGCTTCCAGGGATTGATCTCCTCGCTCCAGGCGCTCGAACGGGTAATGCGAAAATAGGGGTGTTCCAGATCCCGGCGGCTCAGGGCCAGATATCCGTCGACCTTGTTCAGCTCGCGAAGGCGTTCGCCGTAAGACCGAACCATCGCCTGGGGATCATCGTGCAAGCTCAGGTCGCGCAGGAGCTCGACGACAAAGTCCAGCCGCTCGGCTGGCTCGCCCGAAAAGAGTCCGGTGTTGCGGGATTTCTTGACGCCTGTCCAGTCTGGCGAAAGCCGTGTCATCAGCTTCTACCCCGTCCCCAGGTGATCGATCAAGCGAGCTCGACCACACATTGTACGGGGCAGATCCAGAGGTGCGCGGCGAGGCGGCCGCACACAGGCATGCGTGCAAGGCAACCAGGGCCGCCGCCGCGCTTCTGGATCGATCCTAGAGGCCCTTGACGGACCAGCCGCTCCTGTAGGCCTTGTGGATCATGGGTGCGGCCTCGGGCACGTTCTTGACGGCAAGCCCCGCGGCATCCCATTCCAACGTCTGGTTCGGGAAACGAGTGGCGAGGCAGCCCAGCAGGACCGTCTCCGTGAGCGGTCCCGCATAGGAATAGGGCGCCCAGGTCTTGCCCTTGCCCAGACAGGCGTCCACGAATTGCAGGTAATGATTCGCGCCCCGGGCTTCCGGCAGCTTGGTTTCGTGGAAGGTTTGCTCCGGCATCAGGATCGGTTGATCGATGTAGGGTGCGTAGAGAACCCCCTTGGTGCCGACATAGATCGACCCCTGGTCGGAGAGGCCGTGGGGTTTTACCAGCTCGGCGATTTCCCTGGGAGGCCGGGCATCGCCGTCGTACCAGTGGAGCGTGAGATCCCCCTCGGAATAAGGCGTCCTGGGGAAGACATACTTGACCCTGGAATCGAGGCCCCAGTTGTCCTTGCCCGCTGCGCCCCCGGTGGAGGTCACGGTGCGCGGGTACGTGAGCGCAAGCGACTTGTAGACGGGGTCGAGGATATGGCATCCCATGTCGCCGAAGGTGCCGGTGCCGAAGTCGAGCCGCTTGCGCCATTCCCCGGGGTGGTAGTAACCTGAGATGAACGGGCGCTCGGCCGCGACACCGAGCCAGAGATTCCAGTGGAAGTTTTTGGGTGGCTTGTCGTGCCGTTTGGGGGTCGGATTGGTGTCGCCCCAGTGCTTGCCGCTCCAGCTATGGACTTCCTTTACCTTGCCGATCAACCCCGCGCGGATCGTGGCGATGATCTGCTGGTGGATCGGGTGGGAGTGGATCTGAATGCCCATTTGCGTGACGGCCTTGCTCTGGGCGGCGGCCTCGGTGAGCTTCCTCGCCTCGTAGATCGTCTGCGTCAAGGGCTTCTGGGAGTAAACGTTGAGGCCCCGGCCGAGCGCGCTCATGGCGATCGGCGCGTGCATGTGATCGGGGGTGGAAACGTTCACCGAATCGAGTGACTTTTCCTTGTCGAACAGCACGCGCCAATCCGTGTAGGTGCGCACATTGGGATGGCGGCGTTTGAGAGCAGCGAGGGCGTTTTCGTCGACATCCGCCACCGCGACGAGCTTGAGATTTGAACTCTCGGTCAGGGAGCCGATATCGGCCGCGGCCATTCCCCCCGCCCCGATGCTGGCGTGCTGCAGGGTCTCACTGGGCGCGGCGAGACCGTTGCGAATGAATACGGCCGGCAGGGCAAATCCCGCGCCAAACGCGCGGAGCGCAGTTCTACGATTCACGCGATGAAGTGACATGGCGAGCGCTCGTTTCGTTCGAGGGTGATTGGGGCGGATGGGGGGATCCGCCCCAGGAAAATCAGGGAAGCGGCTTGATGAAAACGGACTTGAATTGGACCGGGTCGCCGTGCCCGGCAAACCCAAAGAAACCCGACTTGCGATCCTTGCCAGGGTGCGCGGATTTCGCCATGAATTCCTTCACCTTGCTCAGGTCGGCGTCGAGAATCTGAGTGCCGTTGAGCTCCACCTTGATCGTGGATCCCTTCACGGTGACTTCCTCGAAATTCCACTGGCCGGTCGGGCGCAGATAGCCCCGGTGCGCAGGCACCATGCCGTAGGCTGAGCCGCACGCCTGGCGGGGATCGATGCGGCCCGCGTAGTTGGGATGTCCATCGTCCAGAATCTGGAGCTCGGTCATCCCCACATACGCCGTGTCACCCTCGCCCGGATAGCGGATCGCAAGGCCGTTGTTGCCAGCCGGCGGGAGCTTGAACTCGACCCGCGCGGCGAAGTCGGAAAGCTCTTTCTCGTAATAGAGCGTGCCGCCGCTCCCCGGCCTGCACTGGATCGCGCCTTCTTTAACATGATAGCCGGCCGTCGCACCCTTCCAGCCCTCGAGCGTTTTACCGTCGAAAATCGGCGTGAACCCGCCCTTGCCGTGCGCGGCCAGAATGGCGTTCGCCTCGTCCGCCTCGAGCTCACGGACCGCGATCCCACGCCAGAGAACCTCATGATCGTGAGTCTGAAGCTGGATCGGCGCCCTGGCGAGCAAGGGCAGGCTACGCTTCCAGTAATTGGCCAGCCGGGCGTGGTCCACCACAAGCTTGTCGTTCAAATAGACCGTCGTCCGCTCGCCCACCATGATGATCCGAAACTGGTTCCACTCACCGATCGGCCGATCCGCGACGACAAGGGGATCCTTGCCGGGTGCGCCTTCCGCGTTGTTCCAGAGACCGCCCGATCCCTTCGAGGCGCCCATCCGGGCGTAGCTCGGCTCGGTGAAATCCCAGATCTGCACCTGCGGCGTCCCCTTGAGGTACACGCCGCTATCCCCCTTGGGGCCGATCTTGAATTCAACCAGAAGCTCGAAGTCGCCGTAGTCCTTGTCGGTCGTGAGATACGCCCCCTGCCCGTCGTTGACGATCACCCCGTCGCGCACCTTCCAGTGCTTGCTCAGATCCGCCGCTCCCGCCTTCAGGAACTTCTCCCTGGCGTCTGCATCCATGCTCTTGACCAGCCGAGGGTCCATGGTCGACTCGGCATGCCAGCCGGTGAAATCCTTGCCGTTGAACAGGACCGTGAACCCGGCCGGAGGCGTCTTCGCAGCACGACCGGGCGCAGCGGCAAGCGCGGGCGCGGCGGACGCAACCAGAGACAGAACGACGAAGAACGATCGCTCGAGCATGATATCAATCTCTCTTGGCGTGACTGGGAAGGCGTGTCGAACGAGACCGATGCGTGGGGGGAATTTCGGAACGATTCCGGCACCTATCATGGGGGGTGTCGAATCCTGGTTCAACACCCTGGCCTCAAAATGCGGGCTCAGACGACCCCCGTTCGCCTGGCCGCCCGGATGCCTGCGCAGCGGCCTGCCGCGGAAAAACCGATCCTGGAAGGCTCCGGAGGCGAGATCCCGCATTTCGAGGTCGGATTTGGAGCACGCGCGCAACTCTTGAAAGATGAGCAACTTCAGATCGTTTTTGCCTCTCTTTGAAAAAGTGCTCAAGCGGGATCGTGATGCGATCCGGGGTTGTCAGTTGTGGAACCGTTGGGTAGAACCCCGCCATCACGTCGAACGCGGTGAGTCGGGCAGGTATTGGTCCAGAAGCCATGGAAGGCGGGCCGGGCCTGAGCTCACGGAGTGGAAATCGAAGCCGTCGCGAGGAAATCGCGGCCAGCGCGCCAGGGATCGAAACGGGCGCGTGGGCGATCATGCGGGTTCCTCGAGCGTGAGGTTTCAGCTTCACGCGACCGTGGTGGCGAACGCCTGGCAAGCGATTCCTGGCTTGCGCGGGCGGGAATGGTTCGGAAACGAGGGCTCATGGCACGGATGGATGGCCCCGGCTTGAGAGCGCGGAGGGGGATCGAGACGCGGCAAGCCGCCACGCTCAACGCGTGCGCTGCGCCTGCCCGAAAGACGCACCCCTTCAGACTCAAGGGCAAAAACTCGCTTGCAACTACCGCGCATCTCGTCGCCCTCTTCCTCATCTCAGCCACAACCGCAAGCGCTCAGACCGATCGCTTTCCTGAAGGAACCATCGCCGCCATCCTGTTCGAGGGAAACTCCTCGATCACTTCCGACAAGATCAAGGCCAAGCTCCTTTCACGCGCAGGTCAGAGGCTCGATCAGGATCGCGTTGAGGCGGATCTGAAAAGCCTCTACCGCACCAAGTGGTTCTCCGAAGTCGCCTATTACTTCGAGGAATCCCCCCCCAAAAGCGGCAAGTACAACCTGATCTTCCGCGTCCAGGAGATGCCCATCATCAAGTCCGTGGAATTCAAGGGGCGCAGAGGCGTAAAGCTCAAGGACATCGAGGAGCTCACGGGCCTCAAGGCCGGCAATCGCGCGGATCCCAACCACACCCGCATCAGTGTCGCCCAGATCCAGCGGCTCTATCAGGAGAAAGGCTACGAGCACGCCTCCGTCAAGCTCATCAAGGGGGGCGAGCCAGGCGAGCTCGAGATCGTCATGGAGATCTTCGAGGGCCCCAAGCAGGAACTTGGCGAAATCGCGTTCAAGGGGAACGTCTTCGCGTCCGACGCCACGCTCCACACCAAAATCACGGTCCGCAAGCCGATTCTCGGCCTCCTGGGCGGGCGTTATCAGCGCGAGATGCTCGACGAGGATCGCCAGAAGCTAATCGATTATTACTACGCCAACGGCTTCTTTGAGGTGAAGGTCACGCCCGTCACGCGCCCCGCGGACGACGGCAAGATCAACCTGACCTTCGTGATCTCCGAAGGCACGCAGTACCGCGTGCGCGACATCCTTCTCGAGGGAAACACCCGGCTCAAGTCCGAGGAGCTCAAGAAGGATCTGGAGCTGCATTCGGGCAAGCCGTTCATGCTGGGCGTGCGCGACGCCGACAAGCAGCGGATGCTGATCAAGTACAACGAGCTCGGTTACATCAAGGCCCAGATTGTGAGCGAGCCGCGGTTTACCAACCAGCTTGGCGTCGTCGATCTGGTTTACCGGATCGAGGAGCACGAGCCGTTCACGCTTGGCGAGCTTCGCATCGAGGGCAACAACCGCACCCGGGATCAGGTGATCCGCCGCGAGGCGGTGCAGGCGGGGTTGTTGCCTGGGGAGATTCTCGACAAGAACCGCATTGAACTCTTCCGCCGCCGGCTGCAAAACCTGGGCTATTTCATGAACGATCCCCAGAAGGGGAAACAGATCGATATCAAGATCGTCGACGAGCGGCCGTGGGATAAGCCGCACGGCGATGTGATGATGCCGCTTCTGGGGGAGACAACCCAGGCCCGCATGCAGGACCCGGGCGGAGACGATCGCACGCCCGCCGCGCCTGCGCTTGAGCCAGCGCCTGCGACGACCGCCGAGCCCGCTGCGCCCGGGATCGGCCCTTTCGGCGGCAATGCGTTTGATCCCCAGGTCGACTCGCCCCCCGCCGCTGGCGGAGCGACGCCCAGCTTGCCGGCGCTACCCCCCAGACGCCCGGCGCCGCCGCGCGTCGGCCCTGCTCCGCTCGGAACCGGCGAACCCGTGGGCAGCTTCCCCAGCATCCCCGGCATGAACATGACCGACGTCACCCCCGATCGCAACGACCCCTTCCCCAACCGCTCGTTCGCTGACGTCGTCGCATCGGTCGAGGAAGCTCCCACCGGAAACTTCATGGTGGGCGTGGGCGCGAACAGCTTCCAGGGCATCATGGGCAACATCATGATCTACGAGAAAAACTTCGACATCACACGCCTGCCCACCTCGTTCAGCGACCTCGTCAATGGCATGGCGTTCCGCGGCGGAGGCCAGGAATTCCGCATCAATCTCCAGGCAGGCAACTGGGTGAACTTCATGCAGGTCAGCCTGCGCGATCCGTATCTCTTCACCCTGCCGATCAGCGGCATGGCCACCGGCTATCTCATGCAGCGCTACTACTTCAACTGGATGGAGCGGCGCGGCGGTGGAGCGTTCGCGTTCGGCCGCCAGCTCGGCACAAGTATGTACACTGACTTGCGCATCCGGGCGGAAGAAGTCGACTTCTTCGGTTACGCCACCCCTGCCCCCGCCGACTATCTCGCGGCCAATGGTTACACCTCTCTCTTCTCGATCAAGCCCAGCATTCGATTCGACAACCGCAACAGCCCCTTCATGGCAACCAAGGGGCAGTATCTCCAGCTTTCAACCGAGGAAGGATTCGGCAGCTTCACCTGGGCCAAATTCGACGCCGAGGGGCGCGTGCACATTCCCACCTTCCACCGGCCCGACGGCAGCGGCCAGCAATTCTTCACCATCCGCGGCCACTACGGCGTCACCACCGAATCCACCCCCATCTACGAACGCTACTTCGCCGGTAACTTCGGCAGCCTTCGCGGCTTCCAGTACCGCACCGTCAGCCCTCACGCCTTCGGAGTCCCCACCGGCGGCGTGATGATGGCCGTGGCCTCCGTCGAATACCAGTTCCCCTGGAACGCACGCGATACCTTCCACCAGATCTTCTTCACCGACTTCGGCACCGTCACGCCGAATTACGAGCTCAGCCAGATGCGCGTCTCGATCGGCACGGGCCTCAAGGTCGTGCTGCCCATCAGCCCCATGCCGTTCGAGTTCGACCTCGCCTTCCCTGTGCTCAGGGCGGAGGGGGATCGTGTGCAGTACTTCAATTTCAGCGTCGGCGGCACCTGGTAACGCCCAGGACGCCGGCCTGGCCGCCTCAGTGCTTCATCACAAATGCGTCATGCGCAAGCAGTGCCTGCGCGAGCACGGTCATCGCCGCCAGCCTGGTGCGATCGAGATTCGCGGGAATGGGCGCGCCGTCAACCGCTAGGAGCCGGCCCGCGCCTGAGGGATCGGCGGCAAACAGATTCGTTTGCTCGCGCAAAAGCGCTTCCAGAATCGCGCGCTCGCGCGCGTCCGGGCACTTGCCCCACGCCGCGCGGCAGGCCAGCGTGATCGAATCGGCCGCGCTCGCGGGCGCATCGCGAAGCGCCCGTTCGGCCAGCCCACGCGCGGCTGAGACAAACTGCGGATCATTCAGGAGCACAAGCGCCTGGAGCGGCGTCGACGTCGGCTGCCGCCTCACCACGCAGACCTCGCGGCTCACGGCGTCGAAGGCCAGCATCATCGGCGGCGGCGACGTCCGCTTCCAGAATGTGTAAAGACTGCGGCGATGCGCGGCCGCCCCCTTGTCCGGAACGTAACTCGACCCTGACTTTTCTTCCCAGAGACCGGGTGGTTCATACGGCTTCACCGGCGGCCCGCCCAGCTTTTCCACAAGCTCCCCCGATGCGGCAAGGGCGGCGTCCCGGAGCATCTCGGCCGAAAGCCGCACCCGCGGCCCCCGCGCCAGAAGCTCGTTCTCCGGGTCCCGAGCCAGCAGCGCAGCGCTCGCCCGCGAGTCCTGGCGGTAGGTCGCGGAGGTTACAATTACACGTGCAAGCGCCTTCATATCCCAGCCAGAATCAACAAGCCTGCGCGCCAGCCAGTCGAGAAGCGCGGGATGCGATGGAAGCCTGCCCTGCGAGCCAAAGTCCTCGGGAGTGGCCACGATCCCACGACCGAAGAACGACTGCCAGGCGCGGTTGGCCACAACCCGCGCGGCCAGGGGATGATCGGGGCTCGTGAGCCAGCGCGCAAGCCCCAGCCGGTTCCGCGGCCATTCCGCACGCCAGCCCCCAAGCGCCGCCGGAATTCCAGGATCCACGCGATCGCCCCGGGCGTCGTAGACTCCACGCCTGAGCACATATGTCGGCCGCCGGCCTCCAAGCTCACGCATCACCATGATCTCGGGAATCGCATCTACCAGCTCCGCGGCGCGCTTCCGCAGCGCAAGCAGGCGCCCCCGCGCTTGAGCAGCCTCCGGATCGATCGCCAGGAAGTAAAACTCACGTCGCAACGCCTGTTGCCGGTTCTCATCCCCAGCGCTCTGTGCGGGATTGGCCTCACACTCGGGGTGGGCAAGCGCGTGGATCTCAAGCTCCGAGATCGCGCGGTCGTAAACCTTCACCTCGTCGACCATGCCTCCCTTGAAGCCCCGGTCGCGAAACCGCTGGCCAATCGTCAAATGATCATTGCCGCCGCCGCGAATGGTCTTCGTCAAACCGTCGCGCACCACCTCGACCGCCGCCCGCTTGCCATCGACGTAAAGCTCAAGCCCCGTGGCCCGGCTCGAGCCGTCGTAACGGAACGCCAGATGAACCCAGCGGCCGATCGGCAGCGGGTCGAGCCCGCGGATCGCAAGCGCATTGCCCGGCCAGAAATGGATGAGCCCCACGCTCGGCTTGCCGTCCTCGATCAGGAGCTGATACCCCCGGCTGCCCGCGTCGCTCGAGGCCATCGAACGGTGGATCACCACGGCCCGATCCTTTCGATCCGGCGACTTGACCCAGAGCGCGATGGAAAAAGGCTCGTAGCGATCAAAGTTGCCCAGCGGCAACGTCACGTTGTTCTCGCCGCTCAAGCGGATCGCGCGGCCCACACGGCCAGGCACAAGCTCGGGGGCGTCGGTCGCGCGGCCCGGCCGGTCCGCGCGCGCTCGATTCACGGCCAGCCCGTTCGTGAGATCGTCGAGCGCAAAATCGCCGATCGGCCCAGGCGCACGCGGCCCAGACGTCTCGCCCAACTTCCCCCATGCCTCGAATGCCGCTTCACGCCTGGCGGGTAGGGCTTCAAGCGCATGGCTCGCCGCCGCGATCTCACGCTCGAGCGCGCGGATGCTCGCTTCCTCGGCCGCGGTTGAAAGCAAGAGACCAGGGGTCGGCGTCGCGCTCGTGAAATGCGAATAAAGGCCCGATTCGTCGACGTTATTAAAGAATGCGAACAATTGATAATATTCTTTTTGCGATACTGGATCATACTTGTGATCGTGGCAGCGGGCGCATTCGAGCGTCATGCCCAGAAAGGTCGCCGCGAAGGTGTTCACGCGGTCCGCAACATACTCCGCGCGGAACTCCTCCTCGATCGAGCCCCCCTCGTTCGTCTGGCGATGAAGCCGGTTGAAGGCCGTGGCCAGGATCCGCGCGCGCGGCCCGTCCTTGAGCAAGTCGCCCGCAAGCTGCCAGGTGATGAAGCGATCAAACGGCATGTTGTGATTCCACGCCGACACAACCCAGTCGCGCCAGGGCCACACGGGACGATACACATCCGCCTGGTACCCATGCGTGTCGGCATACCGCGCCAGGTCGAGCCATTCCACGGCCATGCGCTCGCCGAAACGGGGCGAGGCCAGCAGGCGGTCGACCACGCGCTCATACGCGCCTGGAGCTCGGTCCGCCAGAAACGCATCGATCTCGTCTAGCGCAGGGGGCAAACCCGTCAGGTCGAGGGTCACGCGGCGAATCAGGGTCTCGCGATCGGCCCGAGCGGCTGGCGCGAGCTTCTCGGACTCGAGTCGCGCGAGCACCCAGGCGTCGATCGGATTCCGCGCCCAGCCAGCCCGATTCACCCGGGGAGGGACACGATCACGCGGCGGAAGCAACGACCAGTGCGCCGCCCAGGGCGCTCCTTCCTTCACCCACGCCTTGAGTCGCTCAACCTCTTGGGGCTCGAGCGAACGACCAAAGTTCGGCGGCGGCATCCGCTCGGTGGGGTCCGCGCTCGTCACCCGGGCGATGAGCACGCTCGCGTCGAGATCCCCAGGCGCAACCACAGGATCCCCCGAAGGCCGCGCTGAGAACAGCCCCGCCTTCGTGTCCAGACGCAGCTTCCCCTTGCGATTCCGAGCATCCGGCCCATGGCACGAGAAACACTTGTCCGAAAGGATCGGTCTGACGTCGAAGTTGAAGTCCACCTTCCCCGGCTCATCCCCCGCGCATGCGCCAGAATCCAGACCGGAGAGCACCCACCCGGCCACAAATCCCCACAGCATCAGCCACCGCACGATTCCCATCAGCACTACCCTTTGCAAT
This sequence comes from Planctomycetales bacterium, assembly GCA_027451885.1. Taxonomy (GTDB): domain Bacteria; phylum Planctomycetota; class Planctomycetia; order Isosphaerales; family Isosphaeraceae; genus JAKBAP01. Next base: position 4,432 of record DAIDHX010000194.1, on the reverse strand, counting down.
TCGAGCGGTTCAACAATCGATCAACTTCAGTATAACCAAAGCCTGTCGCCATTTGCCGGCCTGGCTAGAATAGCGCCGGGAAGCACGGCACAATCCCAGGAGCGGTGATGGCGGCTCGAACAATCGCAATCGGTGACATCCACGGCTGCCACCGAGCCTTCGCGCGCCTGCTGGAAATCCTGGAGCCAGAAACGACCGACACGATCGTCACCCTCGGCGATTACGTGGACCGAGGCCCAGAAAGCCGCCTGGTCATCGAACGCCTGATCGAGCTCGCCGGTTCATGCCGGTTGATACCGCTCCTGGGTAATCATGATATAGTATTCATGCAAGCACTATCTGGCTCCAAGGAGAACTACTCGAGCTGGTTGCAGATCGGCGGCGATGCGACGCTCCGCTCGTACAACGGCGGGTTGCCGCCGTTGCCCCGCGATCTCGAACTGGTGCCGGAATCGCACTTCCGCTTTCTGGAAAGCTGCCGCGATTCGTACGAAACGGCGACTCATTTCTTCGTCCACGCCAGTTATGATCCCGACCGCGAGCTCACCGACCAGCCCGAAACCATCTTGCGCTGGTCAAGCTTACGAGATTTTGTGCCCGCCCCGCATCGATCCGGCAAGACGGCAGTGACCGGGCATACCTCCCAGAAACGCGGCGAGATTCTCGACCTCGGCCATATCATATGCATCGATACTTACTGCTATGGAGGCGGTTGGCTGACCGCGTTTGATCCAGTGTCGCGCGCGGTCTGGCAAGCTCGAGAGAGCGGCCTTGAGCGCACGTTTGTTCTGACTCCTGAGGGATCTGATCCCCCTGGCACGGGCCCGTCCTGAGCGGCCCGGCCGCTGGATGATCGACCTGTAGCCTGCTGGGCATGTTCATTCCAATAAAACGCGGGTGGAAACGAAGGACGACAGGCCGGCAACGAAAAAGCCGGCCGCGGCGAGAGATTGCGTGGGTCGCCAACGGTGGCGCGATCGGCGATACTGATTTCGAGTCTGATCACGAACCGACGAGCCTGGACGGCAATTGAGGAATCAGCGATGAGAAGAGCGTGCTTGCGGGGTCGAGCGTGGTTGGGCGGGGCGGTTTGTTGCCTCCTGGCCGGATCTTTGGCGCGTGGCGCGGAGGGGGACACCCGGCTCCTGTCCTCGCCCGCGATCGCTCGCGATCACATCGCCTTTCTCTACGCCGGCGACGTCTGGATCGCGCAGCCTGATGGCGCGAATCCACACCGCTTGACCTCGCACCCCGGCGATGAGACCACCCCCTTCTTCTCGCCGGACGGCAAACTGGTCGCGTTCTCGGCGGCCTACGACGGCAATCTCGACGTCTACGTGGTCCCGGTGACCGGCGGCGAGCCGAAACGGCTCACGTGGCATCCCGGCCCGGACGTGGTTCGCGGTTTCACGCCGGAGGGCCAGGTCCTTTTCACGTCGCCGCGGTCGGTGTCCACCAGCCGCTTCCTGCAACTCTTCACGGTTAACCCCCAGGGAGGGGTCCCGGCAGCGTTGCCGGTCCCTTCCGCCTTCAAGGGCGCGATCTCGCCCGATGGCAAGTACCTGGCCTACACCCCGCTCGCCGAGGCGTTTCGCCAGTGGAAAAACTACCGCGGCGGCACCATCTCGCGGATCTGGATCCTCAAGCTCGACGACCTCTCGCACGTGGAGATTCCCAAGCCGCGCACCGGCTGCAACGACACCGAGCCCATGTGGGTGGGCAATCGCGTTTACTTCCTTTCGGATCGCGATGGCGAGTTCAATCTCTACGACTATCAACCCGCCACGCACAAGGTCTCCAGGCGCACAAATCACGACGTCTTCCCGATCGCAAGCGCCTCGGCAGGCGCGGGCAAGGTGATCTACGAACAGGCCGGCTGGCTGCACATTCATGACCCAGCCGAGGGGGGCTCGCACAGGCTCACGATCGCCGCCGCGGCCGACTTCGCCGAGACCCGCCCCCGCGTGGCCGCCGGACCCAAGTACGTCCGCGGCACAAGCCTTTCCCCCAGCGGCAAACGCGTGGCGCTCGAATATCGCGGCGAAATCGTCACCGTCCCCGCCAGGAAAGGTGACCCACGCAATCTTACACAGTCTCCAGGCGTTCACGACCGCGACCCGGCCTGGTCGCCGAGCGGCGAATCGATCGCATACTTCTCCGACGCGGGGGGCGAATATCAGCTCGTGATCGAGCCCCAGACCGGCCACGGCCAGACAAGGCGGTTCGCACTCAAGGGAACCGGCTACTATGAACGCCCCATCTGGTCTCCCGACAGCTCGCGCATCGCATTCTTCGACAATTCCCGCACCATTTCGGTGCTCGATGTCGCAACAGGCAACACCGCAAAAATCGCCTCCGACGCGATCTACGGACCGATGAAGTCGCTCGCCTATAGCTGGTCCCCGGACTCGAAATGGCTGGCGTACACGGTCATGAACAAGGTCGGCTTTCAGAGTCTTTGGCTTTATGACGTGGCCGCCGGCCAGTCGCACCCGGTGACTGACGGCCTCGTGGAAGCCGGCGCACCCGTGTTCGACTCCGGCGGCAAGTACCTCTATTTCACCGCCTCGACCGACGCCGGCCCCGTGAAGAACTGGTTTGATCAATCGTTTACTGATATGCATTTAAGCTCTTCTGTTTATCTTGTCGCGCTTGCGAAAGCGACCGCCAATCCGCTGCTCAAGGAGAGTGACGAGGAAACGGCGAAAGCCGCGAAGGCAAAGCCCGCGAACGGACCCAGGGCCGAGGCCAGAACCGCGGATGCCAGGGAGAAACCGGCCGCGGACGCCAGGGAGAAACCGGCCGCGGCCGACAAGCCGGCGGTCAAGGTTGTGATCGATCTCGACGCGATCGAGCGCCGGATCGTCCCCTTGCCGATCGAGGCCGGCGTGATCGCGCCTCTGGCCGCGGGTGCTGAGGATCAGATTCTCTACATCCGCCAGGACGCCGCCGCCCGCAACGCGCCGGGGGGCGGGCTGGGCAAGGGATCGCTCAAACGGTTCGATCTCAAGAAGCGCGAGGAAGAAACCCTCGCCGACGGGCTCGATGATTTCACGGTTTCGGCCGATCACAAGAAGCTGCTCTATCAAGTCGGCGCCCCCGAGGCTCAAGGCGCTCCTTTCATTCTGGGAATCGCCGATGTCGACAAGTTCAAGCCAGGGGATGGCGCGCTCAAGCTGGATGCGGTCACCGTGTTTGTGGACCCCCGCGCTGAATGGCCCCAGATCCTCCGCGAAGCCTGGCGCATCAACCGCGACTACTTCTACGCACCCAACATGCACGGGGCCAACTGGGATACCGTGCTCAAGAAATACGAGGCGTTCCTGCCGGACCTCACCACCCGGGCGGACCTGTCTCGCGTGATCAGCATGATGCTCTCCGAGCTCGCTGTCGGCCATAGCTACCAGTCCGGCGGCGAACGCCTCTACGAGCCCAAGCCAATCCCGGTCGGGCTGCTCGGAGCCGACTACGAGCTGGCCGATGGCAAGTTCCGCTTCAAGAAGATCCTCGGAGGCGCCTACTGGGATCCTGCGCTGCGGGCGCCTCTGTTCGCGCCCGGGGTCGATGTCCAGCCCGGCGATTACCTGCTCGAGGTCGATGGCCGCGAGGTCAAGGCCGACGGCGAGGTATATCGCTACTTCAGCGAGACCGTGGGCAAGCGCACCGAGATCAAGGTCGGCTCGAAGCCCGACGGCTCCGACGCTCGCACCTTGATCGTCGAGCCCATCGCCGACGAGCTCAGCCTGCGCAACCGCGAATGGGTCGAGTCCAACCTCCGTCTGGTCCAGGAGCGAACCAAGGGGCGTGTCGCCTACGTCTACGTCCCCAACACCGCCCGCGCGGGGTATGACTACTTCAAGCGCTACTTCTTCCCCCAGGCCGACCGGGAGGCGATCATCGTCGATGAGCGCTATAACGGCGGCGGCCAGGTCGCGGACTATTACATCGAGCTTTTGCGCAGGCCCCACCTCTGCAACTGGGCCACGCGCTATGGGCAGGCCATGCGCTCGCCGAACGCGCTCATCGCAGGCCCCAAGGTCATGATCATCGACGAGACGGCAGGCTCGGGCGGCGACCTCTTGCCCTGGATGTTCCGCAAGCTCCGCATGGGCCCGCTGGTGGGCAAGCGCACGTGGGGCGGTCTTGTGGGGATTCTGGGTTTCCCTGTGCTCATGGACGGCGGCCGGGTAACCGCGCCCGACATCGCCATCTTTACCGAGGACGGCTGGGTGGTTGAAAACCAGGGCGTCGCGCCTGACATCGAGGTCGAGCAGGATCCCGCATCGGTTGCGGCGGGCAAGGATCCTCAGCTCGAAAAGGCCATCGAGACCGCGCTGGCGGAGCTGGCCAAGAATCCTCCGGAACGTCCGCTGGCCCACCCACCCTACCCGATCCGGGTACGGCCCGAATCTGGCGTGGCCGAAAGCGCGCC
>DAIDHX010000193.1 GCA_027451885.1 Planctomycetales bacterium | reverse complement strand
GCGACGGCCATGGCCATGGCCATGACCACGCGTCCAGCTTCAAGCCGCTTGGCCTGCATGAGATCGCCGGGCTCGCTCCGCTGGTCATCCTGATCGTGATGATCGGGATCATGCCGCGGCCGTTCCTTGAACCGCCCAAGGGGCCGACCGCCGAGCTGGTGGGGATTCTCGAACAACCATCCAGGCCGGAGGAGCCCGCGGCCGCCGCGCTCGACCGCCCGCGTGATCAAGCCCCCGTGGCGGCCGCCTCGTCGAAACTCGTATCGCGTGGAGAACGTTCCCGATGACCCTGACCGCCATCGAAATCGCCAGAAACGCCGCGCGATTTCTCGCTCCTGAATTTCTGCTGCTCGTCGCCGCCATGGCCATGATGACGGCCTCGGCGTTCGCGCCTCGGGCGAAGCAGGTCTGGGCAGCCATCGCGGCCGTCGCACTCGTGCTCGCACTCGGCAATGTGTTCGCCAACAGCGGAGTCAAAACCGAGCCCTACGGCTCTGTTGTGATCAACGACGCCCTGTCCTATTTCGCCCGCATCATCCTGCTGCTCTCCGGTCTTGTGATCGTCGGCCTGGCCCACCAGGAGCCTTCCGACGAGCGCGCGGCCGAATTCTTCGGCGGCTTGCTGGTGATCATCGCCGGCACGATGGTGGTGGCCGCGGCCAACGAGATGGTGCTGCTCTTCGTCGGGCTCGAGCTCGTGAGCATCCCAACGTACCTGTTGCTCTATCTTTCCAAACGCACGGGCGCAGCGCGGGAAGCCGCGGCAAAGTATTTCTTTCTCTCGGTCTTCGCCTCCAGCTTGCTGCTTTACGGCCTCGCGTTTCTCTACGGTACGACCGGGATCAGCAACCTCAAGGCGCTTGGCTACCTGCTCGACAAGCTTCCCGGCACTCCCCAGCCGCAGCTCGGCTTGCTCGCGGTTGTGTTCGTCATGGCCGGGCTCTGCTTCCGGCTCGCCGCCGTGCCGCTCCACTTCTACGCGCCTGATGTTTACCAGGGCTCGCCCATCGTCGTGGCGGCGCTGTTGTCGTGGATTCCCAAGGCCGTGGGCATCCTGGCCGTCTCCCGGCTTCTGCTCGGCGTGCTCGCCACCCGCGATCCCAGCGATCCGCTCGTCCAGAAGGCGGTGCTGCTGTGCTGGGTGATCGCGGCGGTCACAATGCTCTGGGGCAACTTCGTCGCGCTTCTGCAAACGAACCTGAAACGCTTGCTCGCGTACTCCTCGATCGCGCATGCCGGATACCTGATGGTGGGCGTGACCGCTGCGTTCGCGGCTGATAGCCGATCGGGCGGCTTCTTCGCTGGCAGCGAGAGCATGTTCTTTTACCTGGTGGCCTATGCCGCGATGACTCTGGGCGTGTTCGGGCTCTTGAGCGCGGTTGAGATCGAAGGCCGGGGCGTGGAGACTCTTGACGACCTGGCTGGGCTCGGTTGGTCGCGGCCGTGGGTTGGGCTGGGGCTCTCGGTGTGCCTGCTGAGCCTGGCGGGCATTCCGCCGCTGGCGGGCTTCTGGGCGAAGTTCGAGGTGTTCTCGGCGTTGATCGGGGCGACGGGCCGGGACGGCTCAAAGACGTTCCTGGTGCTGGCGGTGCTGGGCATGCTGGCGGCGGCGGCGGGGGCGTATTACTACCTGCGAATGGTCGTGCTCATGTATCTGGTCGACGGACCGGTGAAGGCGCGGCACTCGTTGCGGGGCGGCTGGCCGGTGCTGGGCGCGGCGGGCGCATGCGTGGCGGCGACCTTGCTGCTTGGCGTCTATTCCACGCCTGCTTCAAAGGCGGCCCGGCAGGCAGCGGAGGCCGCACGTGCGCGGCCTGCACCCGCACTCAGTGCTGCGATTGATTCGCAGGCGGCCGGGCCAGGCAAGCTGGCGCTGGTGCGCGATTGATCCGCGGCGTGCGTCGGCCTTATTCTAGGTCGTCGTAGTCGTGGCGATCCCCGGCCCTCGTGCGCACAAGGCGAGGGCAGCCTCCTGGTCCCGGCGCGCTTGCTGTGGGCGGGACCCCGCGAGCGGGGTGCGGTCTCCAGGCCGGGAGTCTTGCGGACGATGGACCAGGACCCGACGGTCAGCAGCAACGAATATACGCGCAGATACGCCGAGCTTTGCTCCGCGGATCCTGAGTGCGACGTATTCGAATTTCTCCGCTCACTGCCTGCCGCGACCAGCCTGGAGCGTGCCAGGGTTTTGCTGGTGGACCAGCGGCATCGGCACCGGCTCGGGCGGCCGATGCCCCTGCGGTCCTATCTGGACGCATTTCCGGATATCGCCGCCCGGGGGGATCTGATCCGGCTTTTGATCGACACGGAACGGGCGGAGCGGCAGGGGCAGCGCGGGCGGCCGAAGACGCATCTTACAACCACATGTGCAGCGCCTGATCCCAGCCTGCGTGCCAGGACGCTCGAGCTTCCTGGCCCGCTTTCGACCCGGATCGACCTCGAGCAGGAATCGTCGCAGACCGACGCGATTGAGAGCACGAGGCTCGTGGAGCAGGTGAATCGCTCCACGCTCGGTCCGGCGGCGACGGAACAAACCCAGGGGCGGCTGTCCTTCGCACTCGACGAGTCGTACTTCCTGCATTCGGAGGAAGAAACGCTCCGGTCGATGCTGAACTCGGTCCGATTCACGCTTGTGAGACGGCTGGGCGCGGGGGGCATGGGAGTCGTCTACGAGGCCTACGACCGCGAGCGGGGCGAGCTCGTGGCGCTCAAGACCATGCGCAGGGCCGATCCGGCCGCGCTTGTGCGTTTCAAGCAAGAATTCCGCTCGCTCTGCGACATCACCCATCCCAACCTGGTCACGCTGTATGAGCTTTTCGCGGTCGAGGACCGCTGGTTCTTCACGATGGAGCTTGTCGAGGGGACGAGCTTCATTCATTTCGCCCGCGGCTTTGATCCCAACGCTCCCACGGTGTTTGTGGGCGGCGAGGATGCGGATGGTCGCGGTTCGCTGTCGGGGCCGGGGTTCGACGAGCAGCGGCTCCGGCAGGGGCTCGTGCAGCTTGGTCATGGAATCCTGGCCTTGCACCACGCGGGCAAGCTGCATCGTGACATCAAGCCGACGAACGTGCTGGTGACGCATGAAGGCCGCGTGGTGTTGCTCGACTTTGGGCTGACCGTCGACCTCAGCGAATCGGGGCGGAGCGCGCGAGACGAGCGGCAGATTGTGGGAACGGTGGGCACAATGGCGCCGGAACAGGCGGCGGGCGAGGCAACAACCCCCGCGAGCGACTGGTACTCGGTCGGCGTCATGCTCTTCGAGGCGCTCACGGGTCGGCTGCCGTTCCAGGGCTCGCAGGAAGAGGTGTTCGCCGCCAAGCGCAACCAGGTCGCGCCGCGGGCAGACTCGATCACGCCAGGGCTGCCGGAAGATCTGGTCGCGCTTTGCGCTCAACTGCTCGAGCGCGACCCGCGCAAGCGCCCGCCGGGGCGTGAGGTGATCGCCCGGGCGAGCGGAGGCGCGGTCACGGCGGACGACGACGAGGAGTCCGGCTTCAACACCCGGCCGATCCCGCTCATCGGCCGGTCGCGGCACAAACGCGTGCTCGGCGAACTCTTCGCGAGAATCGAGCACGGCCGGGCCGAGCGCGTGTATGTCTTCGGGCCGGCGGGAACAGGCAAGACCACGCTCGTGCAGGCGTTTCTCAAGGAAGCAGCCGATGCGCCCAACTCGATCGTGCTTGCGGGGCGTTGTTACGAGCGCGAAACCGTGCCTTACAAGGCCCTGGACAGCCTGATCGACGCCCTTGCGCGATTTCTCAGGCGGCTTCCCGCTTCGCAAACGCAGGAGCTGTTGCCACCGGATTCCGGCTTGCTCGCCCGTCTCTTCCCGGTGCTGGAGAGCGTGGAGGGGGTTCGAGAGGCTGCGCATTCGCTGGCGGAGACCCCTGATCGCCGCGAGCTGCGCCGCCGCGGCACGCGCGCGCTGCGGGATCTGCTCATCCGCATTGGGGCGCGGTCGAAACTCGTGCTCGCCATCGACGACCTGCACTGGGGCGACGTGGATAGTGCGCTTCTGCTCGCGGACGTGCTGGCCGCCGACCCGCCGCCACGCCTGCTTTTTGTAGGGACTGCGCGGCTGGATGACAGCGAGCGCGGGCCGTTTCTCCGCGAGCTCGACAAGGCGATCGCCATCGCTTCGCGCGCCCGGGGTTGCCGCGAGCTCGTGGTCGAGCCGCTCACGAACGCCGAGTCGCGCGAACTTGCACTCGCGCTCATCGGGCACGAAGACGCCGTGGCCCGCGCCCAGGCGCACATGATCGCGCGCGAGTCGCGCGGCAACCCCCTGTTCATCGATGAGCTGGTCAAGCACGTGCAGTCGATCGACCCCCGCACGCGCTGGGATGAGGTTGTCGCGCTCGACCTGGAAAGCGTGCTGTGGGAGCGAGTCAAGAAGCAGCCCGAGGACGCGCAGCGGCTGTTGAAGATCGTGGCGATTTCGGGCCGGCCGATCCGGCAAGCGATCGCGTTTGAGGCGGCGGGGCTGGGGGCCTCGAGCCGTGTCGCGCTGGTCTCGCTGCGGAATGCACGGCTGGTGCGTTTGCTGGGTGCGGGCCCGCAGGACGAGATCGAGATTTACCACGATCGGATCCGCGAAACGACGGCGGCCCACATGAGCGCGTCGGAGCTTGCGGAAACGCACGGCCGGCTTGCGGTCAGCCTGGAGGCCGCGGGGGCGGTGGATGCCGAGGTGCTCACGCAGCATTTTCGGATGGCGGGGGATTCGCGGCGTGCGAGCCGTTACGCCCTCATCGCGGCCGATCACTCCGCGCGGGCGCTCGCGTTCGACCACGCGGCGGACCTCTACGCCCTCGCTCTTGCGCTTCTCGACCCGCGGGATCCAGCCGCGCTTCGGACGATCGGGCGCAAGCTGGCCGACGCCCTGGCGAGCGCGGGGCAAGCCCAGGCCGCGGCCGCCGCGTACCAACGTGCCGCGCTCGCCGCTGACCCGGCCGAAACACTCGAGCTCGAGCGTCTGGCCGCCATCCAGCTCTTCCTGAGCGGCCGGCTCAGCGATGGTCTGGCCGTCCTGCGCACGCTGCTTGAGCGCGTTGGCGAGGGGATGCCAAGGACCCAGCGCTCGGCACTGCTCTGGCTGGCCGCGCATCGGCTCCGGCTCCGGCTGCGGGGGATTGGCTTCAAGGAGCGCACGGAGTCGGAGCTCACGCAGACGCAGCTCGCGCGCATCGACCTGTGCTGGGCCGCGGTGAAGGGCCTGTCGATGAACGACCCACTCCGGGGCGCGGAATTCCAGGCCCGGGGATTGCGCCACGCTCTCAACGCCGGCGAGCCCTTTCGCATCGCCCGGGCACTGGCACTCGAAGCGTCCCACCGGGCCTCGAATGGCTCGGCCGATCCGCGAATCGGCACCCTGATCCAGGCCGCCAACACCATCGCCCAACGGCTGAACTCCCCCTATCTCCACGGAATGGTCGCCTTCGCCCAGGGCGCGGAAGCCATGTTCCAGGACCGATGGAAAGACGCGGTCAACGCCCTCGACCTGGCCGAGCATACCCTCCGCGACCAGTGCGCAGGCGTGGCCTGGGAACGAGACACAGTCCATAACTTCACCCTCTGGTCGCTCCTCCAGATGGGGGAAATCGGCGAGCTCAAAACGCGCTGGCATGCCCTGTATCGCGAATCCCAGGAACGGGGCGATATTCACGCCGTGCTCACTCTCAGCTTGCTCTACATGACGCTGATCACGCTCGCCGAGAACCGCCCCATCGACTTCGAAAGCCGGCTCGAAGCCACGTTTCGCGATCGCAAGGCCGGCGAATTCGGTCTCCAGCATGGCGCGGCGTTCGACTCGCTCCTGCATATCGACCTCTATCGCGGCGATGTCGTGGAGGCATACAAACGGGTGATGGCAGTCTGGCCGCTGTACGAGCGGGCCTCGCTCTTTCGCGTGCGCATCCTGCGCGTCCTGATGCACGAACAACGCGGCCGTGCCGCACTCGCCGCCGCGGACCGCGCCATCCAGCCCGGACCCTACCTCAAAATCGCGCTGGAAGACGCCACCGCGCTCGCACGTGAACATCAGCCGTCGTCACTTGCGCATGCCGCCTATCTTCGCGCTGGCCTGGCCGCCGGCCGCGAGGATGTCGCCGCCACAATCACCCACCTCAACGAGGCCGAAAGGCGCTATCGCGAAGCGGGAATGTCGCTCCGCGCACTCCTCATTCGAATGCGGCTCGGAGAAGTCGATGTTTCAACGCCCAGACCCACGCGCGACGTGATCGAACAGGCGATTAGCAATCAGGGCATCGTCTCCCCCGCGCGCTGGGCCAGCTTGTTCGCCCCGGGATTTACCCGTGTCTCCGGAGACTCGATGGAAACGAGCGTCTAGCGCGGCTCGCGCACGGCTTTTTGGTTGCGCCTTCCAAGCCGGGCATTCAGAAACGCCAGGGTGCGGCCTTCGAGCGCATCCAGGCGAGAAGCAAATCGCGAGGCAAGCAAGACGCCCACGGCCACCCCGATCATGTCGGCAAGGGCATCGAAAACATTCGCGTCTCGGCCGACCAGAGCCGTTGACTGGCCGAGCTCCGTGACGATTGCCAGAACCAACCCGCCCGCCACGACCGCCCCCGCGCGTCCCCGGACCACCCGTGACCAAAATACCGCAAAGAACATGAAGATCGTGCAATGGATGAGCTTGTCCAGATTCGGCATTTTGAACCAGCCGGATCCATCCTCCACTTCCTGAACCACCGCGCGAGGAAGCCAGCAGGCGATCGCGATCAGGAGCGTCCAGGTCACGGCGAGTCCCAGCCTGAGCCAGGCCAACCCACTGGACCGAGCCTCCGCGTCTGCCGAAACCGCCTCCGACGCCACTGACTCTGCTCGATTCACCAGGAATCTCCCGAATGGAACCAGGACCCGCATTGGCCCTCGATCCTACTGACCTCGGCCTCGAACAGCCAGGCGAGGCCGGCTCGCACGCCACCAAACGCAACGGGCTTCTGACGGTTTCCGCGGTGAAAGAGGAGCCTGCGTGCCTTCCCGGCCGCGGGGATGCGCCTCTTGACTCGCCCGAAGAGCCTAGTACACTTGTTGTTACAAGTCATGGCGAAGGCCACGGCGACCTTGATCGCATGGCCTCGAGCCCGGACGGCGCCGTGAACAAACGCCCTCGACGGTTCGTATCATGGTGAAGACGGTGGGTTCTCAATCGGCGGAAGACCTCGGTCAGCTCGCCGACGAAGAGCTCATGTGTCGTTACCGGGACGACGGTCACGCCGACGTCTTCACGGAAATTGTGCACCGATATGAGCGCGAGCTCTATCGATATCTGGTGCGGTATCTGGGAGACGCGTCCTTGGCTGAGGATGTGTTTCAAAGCACGTTCCTGCAGGTGCATCTGAAACGTGGTTTGTTCGAGAAAGGGAGGCCGTTTCGGCCTTGGCTCTATTCGATCGCCACGCACCAGGCTGTGGACGCGCTTCGTAAGGCGGGCCGTCATCCTGCGGTAAGCCTCGATCAACGGGTCGGGGGGCGCGGTGGTGCGGAAGCATCCAACCTTGTTGACCTCCTCGTCGCCGATCAGGAAGGTCCACTCGCCGACCTGGAGGAAGCAGAACGCCGTCAGTGGGTACGCGACAGTATCGCAAAACTTCCTGACTCACTCCGCCAGACCCTGATCCTGGCGTATTACCAAGACCTGAAATATCGTGAGATTGCTGAGATTCTCAAGATTCCGGTCGGTACGGTGAAGTCGCGCTTGCACGCCGCGCTCGAGAAGCTCGAGAGCATGGCGCGGACGCCTGCGCGGCGCTTGGATGAATAACGCCATGAACGACGACGAACTTCTCGACTACGCTCTGGGGCGGCATGAGGTCCTCGACCGTCGCCGAGTCGAGATGACGCTCGAGACCGACGCGCTGATTACCGAGCGTGTCGATCGCCTGAGCGAATCCCTCAATCGGCTCCTGGATGACGGAGACTCGATCGACATTCCTGCCGACCTGGGGCACCGCACCGTGGCCTTCGTTGCCCGACACCGGCGACACCCCACGTTGCGCGAACAGCTCCCGGTTCGGCTGTCCCCTTTTCGCTGGGCAGACTTCGCGGTCGCAGCGAGTATCTTGATCGCCGGCCTGCTCACACTGGTCCCGGCGATTCAGCGCTCGCGCGACAAAATGAACCAGGCAGGCTGCGTGTTCAACCTTCAGCAGCTTGGCAACAGCCTGGCTCAGTACGCGTCGATGAATCCGCATCTGCCCTATCCCCCCTCGAACCGCGGCGATAATGCGCATGTGGGCGATTTTGCCCCCATCATGTATAACGCCGGCTTGCTCCATAACATCGCGCTGCTCGACTGCCCCTGCAACGGCATCTCGCCGCAAAGCACGCAGCTTGTCTCGTTTGACCACCTTGAGCAGCTTCGCAACACCAACCCGGCAAAGTATCGAGAAATGGTGAACTGGGATTATGCCTACAACGTTGGCTATCGCCATGCGTCGGGCATGCCTGGGCCAATTGAGGGAGATCTGGCATCCTCGGGCATTCCCGTGCTCGCGGACCAGCCCAACCATGACGGCGTCCAGGTGTTCCAGGGCAACAGCCCAAATCACGCCGGGCGAGGCCAAAACGTCCTCTTCGGCGACGGCAGCGTGCGCTGGTTCCTCACCAGACGCGTGAGCCCGCTCGATCCCGACCTCTTTCTGAACAACGAGCACCAGCCGCTCCCTGGCCTGACGCCGACCGACGCGGTTCTGGTGCCCAGCAAGATGCCCTTCCAAACGCGTTAGCATATGATCGGTGTGACGGACTGGGGAATGCCGGATCTCTTCGCGGGATTCGCGCAGTCCCCAACTTCGCGCGCAGCACGTGAAGTTCAGCCGCCCTGGAGTGCCTGCCTCTGGAGCCGGTCGAAAAGCAGGAGTGCAAGGATTGTCTTGGCGTCTTCGATTTGCCCATCGAGCGCCATGGTCACGGCCTCGCGCCAGGGCACGATCAGCGTTTCCAGCCGCTCGTCGGGTTGCAGGCGCTGTGTGCCCGGGGTCAGGTCCTGGCAGAGGAAGAGAAACATGCGTTCGTTCATGACGCCGGGAGAAACGAACCACGAACGGATGAGCTCGATCCTGCGTGCGGTGTAGCCCGTTTCCTCGGTAAGCTCGCGTGTGGCGGTCTGGTGCGGCGACTCTCCCGCGTCGATCGTCCCGGCCGGGACTTCGATCAAGGTCTTATCAACGGCATAGCGCTCATTTTTGATCAGGCACAGATGATCCTGGTCGACGAGCGGCAGCAGGGCGACGGCCCCTGGATGCAGGACGAGCTCGCAGTCAACGACCTGATGATCACCCGCGGGGACGCGTTTGAGTGCCAGATTGATTTTGCGCCCGCGATAAATGACCCGACTCGATGACGAGGTTCTGGCCAAACGTCTTCACTCCTTGGGAAAACCGGCCTGGTTCGAGAGCGTCTTTAGTGAGGCGGCGTGGTTTGAGGATTCTGGAGATTGCGCTGGCGGTTGCGATCGCGGATGGTCAGCACGGGGCAAGGCGCTTCTCGCACGATGCGTTCGGCGACGGAGCCGAGGAGCACGTGTTTGAGACCGGTGCGGCCGTGGGTGGCGATGACGATCATGTCGACATGATGCTCGATGGCGTGTGCGACGATCGCCTCGACGGGGCTTCCCCAGCGTACGGACCAGGAGACTCTGGCGGGCTTGCCCCAGGCGGGATCGAGATAGCGTTCGAGCGTCTCGTTGGCCCGGGTCTCGGCCTCGGTGTAATACTCGCTGGGCAGGATGGGGGTGAGCAGGGGGTCAGGCCCGGCGGGCACGATCTCGGTGAGCACATGCAGGAGCATGAGCTCAGCGCCCAGGCGTTCTGCGAGCTGGCAGGCGGCCTTGACGGCCAGGGCCGCATGGTCGCTGAAGTCGGTGGGCGCGAGGATCGTGCGGATTTCCATCATCGTCCCGGCTCGCGTACAAGCAGTTGGAAGCGCTGGCGGAGATTGCGGGTGATCGGTCCAGGGACGCCGTCGCCAAGGGTGCGGCCGTCGCATTCGACCACCGGGATCAGCTCGGCCGCGGTTCCGGTCAGAAAGCACTCCTCGGCCGTGTAGACGTCGTGCCGGTGCAGCGTCATTTCCACGACCCTGTAGCCTGCGTCACGCGCCAGATCCATCACGGCCTGGCGGGTGATTCCCTCGAGAATTCCCGCATCCGAGGGAGGAGTCCGGATCTCGCCATGCTTGACCAGGAAGATGTTATCCCCGGTGCACTCGGCCACCTCGCCCTTGTGGTTGAGCATGAGGGCCTCGAGGCACCCCGCCTGCACGCCTTCCATCTTGGCGAGGATGTTGTTGAGATAGTTGAGCGATTTGATGCGGGGGTTGACCGCGTTGGGATGGTTGCGGGTGGTCGCGGCGGTGATGATTTTGAGCCCGTGTTCGTAGAGTTCCTCGGGATAGAGGCTGATCTTGTCGGTGATGATGACCACCTGGGGATCGGTGGTCTTGCGTGGGTCGAGCCCCAGGCTTCCCGAGCCCCGGGTGACCACGACGCGGATGTAGGCGTCCTTGAGTCCGTTGTGGGCGATCGCGCCATCGATTGCGGCGGCCATTTGCTCGCGCGTCATGGGGATCGCAAGCGCGATCGCCGCGGCGGATTCATAGAGCCTCTCGACGTGCTCCTTGAGGCGGAACACGCGGCCTGAATAGGCGCGAATGCCCTCGAAGACGCCGTCGCCGTAGAGCAGGCCGTGATCGAAGACGCTGATCTTGGCGTCGGCCTTGTCGTAGTATTTTCCGCTGATATAAACCTGTGGCGACATCCCCGCCGTCCTTCCCGCGGCTGCCGGCAAGGGCGGCAATGCCCCCTGGTCTGGGGGGATGCTACGCCAGGGCCGGCGACCATTCCTCGACTCGACCCTCACACAGGCGGACGACCCGGTCCGCTTGCTGGGCGATTTGCATGTCGTGCGTAACCAAGATCATAGTAAGCCCACGCTCACGGTTCAAGTCACGCAGCAATGTGAGCACGTTCTCGCCGCTCTTGGAATCAAGGTTTCCTGTTGGTTCATCGGCGAGCAAGACCTCGGGTCGGCCGAAGAGCGCCCGGGCGATCGCCGCGCGCTGCATTTCGCCGCCGGAAAGCTCGCTGGGATAGTGGCTGCCGCGGCGGGCGAGCCCAACGCGATCGAGCAGTTCCTGGGCGTCGCGCTTCATGGCGGCTCGGTTCGCCATGTAGGAAAGGAACCCATTGCCGATGAGCGCGGGCATCTGCACGTTTTCGAGCGCCGTGAGCTCTGGAAGCAGGTGATAGAACTGAAAGATAAAGCCGAACGCGCGGTTCCGCAGCCGGTCGCGGGCGCGTTCGGAGGCATCGTCGATGCGCTTGTCGTTCAGGTAGACCTTGCCCCAGTCGGCGGAGTCGAGCAAACCCAGAATATGCAGGAGCGTGCTCTTGCCCGAGCCGCTCGCCCCCACGACCGCCACAAGCTCGCCGCGCTCGATCTCGAGATCCACGCCGCGGAGCACCGGGACCTCGTTTTTCCCTTTCCAGTAGCTCTTCTTGAGCCCCACGGCCTTCAAATGCGCCGACATCGTTGCCACCTTCCCTTGTGTGATGGATCGAATCCGAGAATCCACGCCCCTCCGATTACTCGTATCGCAAGGCCTGCACCGGCTTCAGCCGCGCTGCCCGAATCGCGGGCCAGATGCTCGCCCCCACCGAGATCGT
>DAIDHX010000192.1 GCA_027451885.1 Planctomycetales bacterium | reverse complement strand
ACGCCGGTTTGCTCGAAGAGGAGGAAGGGATCGGTGGAAGACAGAAACCGGGCGCCGTTGAGCGCGTGGATCTGGCCGCCTTCGGCGAAGATGCGCCAGTTCGCGTCGCGGATGCCGGCCTTGAGCTCGGCGAGCGCCTCGCGCCCAAAGTCGCGCACCCTGGCGTCGCGGAGCAGGATCAGGCGGTCGTCGAGATGCCTGGGCAAGGTCCGCTCGACCACGGCATGGCGCACCACGCGCCTGGCGAGATCGAGCTCGCGGGTCGTGCTGCGGGCCCAGTTGGCGACGCTGGTCGTGAGCACGCGCGTGATCCCAAGCTCCTGGCAGAAGCCCGCGAGCAGCATGTTGACGCCGGCCGAATCGACCGCGGTGAGCTCGGTCAGGTTGCCCACGCCCATGAGCATCGGGGCGTCGGGAAACTGGCTGCGTACTTCGAGATAGCGGCCGAGCGAGGCCGCGAAGCCAAAGCCGATCGGCTCAAGAATCGGATCGAGGCAGAATCGCACGCCATGCTTGCTCAGATAAGCGGCTGTTTCCGCGAGGCCCTCGAGGCTGCCGGGCGTATCGGGCACGACGACGACGGTCGCGCCCCAGTCCTTTGCGTGCGCGCGGTTCGAGGCGTTCACGGAAAGGACGAGCTCCGCGCCCGCGGCCGTGGCGGCGGCGATCTCGCCGGGATCGAAGGTATCGATCGAGACTCGCAGCCCCCGATCGCGAAGCGCCCGCACCGCGTCGCCCACGCCGCTCCAGGGTGCGCCTGGATCACAGCCCAGGTCGATCACATCCGCCCCCTGCTCCGCCAGCCGCAGCGCCTGGGGGAGCAACTCGTCGAGCGCGAGCGCGGGGGCGTGATTGATCTCGGCCAGGATCTCGATATCGAAGGCATCGAGCGTCGGCCGCGCGAGTCCCGTGATGCCAAAGCGGCCGGGGAGGTCGCGCAGATCCTCAGGCCCGCGCTCGACGGGCACGCCGCGCGCGGTCTCGAGCACAGGCGCAAGATCGCCGCGGCAGCTTCCCGGCAACACGACTTTCGCGGTGCCTTCGGGCAGCTCGAGATGCCGCGCGATCCACTTCGGCGTCATGAGCGCGGCGACGGTGATCGGCAACACGGCGACGACCGGCTCGATCGGCTGCCGCGCGGCGAGCTCCGCGACGACGCGATGCAAGGCAGGCGCAGCCAGCCGGCCGGTGACGAACACCACGCGTTCGCGCACGCCCGCCCCTTCGTCGTCTCTGGATGGATCGTGATCGTTCGTCATCATCATCTCGCAGGGTCCAGGCCGGTTCAGCGGACCGCGCCGCCGTTGACCCGGATCGTTTGCCCGGTGAGGAACGCCGCGGCGGGACTGACGAGAAAGCACGCCGCCTCGGCGACGTCTTCCGGAGTACCCCAGCGGGCCAGGGGCGCTTCGCGGATCGCACGCTGTTGCCAGAGTTCGCTCGCGCCTTCGCCCCACGCGGTCTTGATCCAGCCGGGCGCAAGCGCGTTGACCCGCACGCGCGGGGCAAGGCTCAAGGCAAGCGACCGCGTGAACGCCATGATCGCCCCCTTCACCGCCGCGAAGAGCTCGCCCGAATCCCCCTCCATGCCCGTCTCGGCCTGGTCCCAGCCCATCGTCACGATCGAGCCGGAGCCCGCCTGCTTCATCCGCGCGCCGATGCCGCGGCAAAGCCGCATCGTCGCCGCCACGTCGACTTCCCACAGAAGCTTGAGCTTGGACTCAAATGGCAGGCGCGCGGCCGCGCCCGTCAGCGTATCCGCGCCCGCCAGATGCAGCCAGGCATCAAGCCCGCCCCACGCGCTCCAGGACTCGTCCACAAGCCGATCACTCGCGCCTGGATCGGCCAGATCCGCCAGGACCACCCGCGCGCTTTGCCCCAGCCGCTCGATCTCCGAGGCGACCTCACACGCCCGCTCGGCCGAACGCCCGTGCACGATCACATCGGCCCCAGCGCGCGCGAGGGCAAGCGCTGAGCTCTTGCCAATCCCCGACGTCGCGCCCAGCACCGCGACCCGCATCCCCTTCAGTGTCATTCCCGACCGATCGCCCATCGTGCTAACCTTGTAAATCCGATCCGGGAGCGCTGTGACCGGGCGCTCCGCGTAATACCTTATCTTAGAGCCGATCGCAGAGTCCGCCCATGTCTACTCGCTTCAGGCGCGTTTTCGCGGCCCTGGCCCGGATCCAGACCGCCTGGTCGATCGTGGGGATCACGCTGGTCTTGATTCTGGCCCTCGAGGCCGCCCTGCGTGCGGGACTGGCCCTCAAGGACGGCCTCGCTGCGCGGCAATCGACACGCGCGCTCGACCAGCAGCTTGCCGAGGCGCAGGGCGACCCTGTCTGGCCGATCGTCCACGCCCGCGAGCTGGAACAGCTCGAGGACCGCTGGGCGCCCTGGGTGCTGTTCCGCCAGCGGCCATACCTCGGCCTGACCATCAACATCGATGAGCAGGGTGTTCGCAAGACCTGGAACCAGATCCAGGCGGCGACCCCAAACCCAAACCCGCACCCGCGCAAGATCCTGTTCCTGGGCGGGTCCACGCTGTGGGGCTTTGGCGCGCGGGACGAGCATACGATCCCCTCCCACGTGGCCCGGTTGCTCGCCGACCGCGGCCTCCGCGTGATCGTCAAGAATCTCGCCGAGATCGGCTACGTGAGCACGCAGGAGCTCATCGCGCTGACGCTCGAGCTCGAGCAGGGCGAACGGCCGGACGTGGTCGTCTTCCTGGACGGCGTGAACGACACGACCTCAGCCCTGCTCGAAGGCAAAGCCGGCGTGTCCACCAACGAATCAAACCGACGCGCGGACTTCAACCTGAGCCGGTCGGAACCGCGGCTGGCGGCCACGCTGGCGTCTCGTTTGCTCCAGGATTCAGGGCTTTCGCGGATCGCTCGGTCCTTGCGTCAAAGGATCGCGCCCGACCTGGCGTCGACCCGTCTCGACGTCCCACGCCCCGCGGCCGTCGAGCTCGTACCCGAGATCGTGCGCGTCTACGCCGAGAATGTCGAGTTCATCCGCGCCCTGGGATTGGCCTACGGCTTCGAGCCTGTTTTCTGCTGGCAGCCGGTCGTGTTCACGAAGCAAACGCTGACGGCCTTCGAGCGCGCGCAGGCCGCGAAATACCAGGCCCTCGCCCAGACGTTTCGCGCGGTCCGGGACACGGTTCAGAGCACGCGCGCCCTGGGCGCACGCCCGGACTTTCATGACCTGAGCGCTCGGCTCGACGATCACACAGAGACCTGCTTCATCGACTACTGCCACACGACCGAAAAGGCCGGCGAACAGCTCGCGGCGGCGATGCTCGGGCCGATTCTCGAGGCGCTCGCCCGGCCTCACAGTCAGCCCACCCCCGTGCGGACGCTGGCAATCCCATAGGCAACAACCACATTCATCCGCCCTGAAGCCACGGCCGGCGCGGGGTTGCATCGAAGGCGTGCGACGAGTCTCATGTTGAGCTATGGACCCAATGCCCCAGGCGCATCGACTTGATGCCGAGCAACATCCCGATTCCGTCTGCCTCGGCTGCGGCTGCCTGTGCGACGATATCACCGCGGTGGTCGCGGACGGGCGAGTCGTCGCCGCGGAGCACGCCTGCGCCCGGGGCGAAGCGTGGTTCGCCGCCTCGAGCGAAGACGCCTCGCCCGAGTGCTGGATCGATGGCCAACCCGCCGCAATCGACGACGGCCTGGACCATGCCGCCGCGATCTTGCGGAACGCGCGCAGTCCGCTCGTGACCGGCCTTGATGCTGTCTGCGTGGAGGCCCAGCGCATCGCGGTGGCGATCGCCGATCGGATCCGCGGTTTCGTCGATGCCGGCGGCCTGGGCGCGCATGAGTCCTCGATCCACGCCGCGCTCGAGGTGGGCTCCGTCGGCTGCACGCTCGGCGAGATTCGCCACCGCGCGGACCTGGTCCTCGCCTGGTTCGTCGATCCGGTTGCGACCCACCCGCGCTTTTTCGAGCGGTACGGCGTGGACGCGATCGGTGAATTTGTGCCCCGCGGCCGCGCGGATCGCCGGTTGTGCGTGATCGACGAGCACGAGACCGCAACCGCGGCACAGTCGGACCACCTGCTGCTTCTGAAGCGCGATCGCCGGCTCGCCGCCCTCTGGACCGTGCGCGCGATCGTGGCGGGCCTTTCGCTCGATCCCCACACCGTCGCGCGCCTGACCGGCGTCTCGCTCGAACAGTGGAACACACTCGCCCGCCTGCTCCTGGATGCACGCTACGGCGTGATCCTGCACGACGCAGGCGCCGCCGACGCGGAAGCAAGCATCGAAAGCGCAGCGATCTTGCACCTGGTGCGAGTGCTCTCCGAACGCACCCGATTCGTCGCGGCCGCGCTCGGCTCCGGCAACAATGCAAAGGGGGCGGAGCAGGTCCTGCTCTGGAGCACAGGCTACCCAGCCGCGGTCGACCTGCGCGGCGCAGTTCCCGCGTATCAACCACAGGAAGCCACGACGTCCCGCCTGCTCGACCGCGGCGAGGTCGATGCCGTGCTCAGTCTCGAAGGGCGGCTCGCTCTGGATTCGATCGAGACCTCCGCCGGCTGCTCGATCGTCGCGCTTGTCGAGGACGATCTCGACCCCGTTCCCAACGCCCAGGTCGTCTTTCGTGTCGCGCGGCTGGGAACCCACGCCGGCGGAACCGTGTTTCGCTCGGACGGCGTTCCGATCCCAGCGCGGGCCGTGTTGCCCTCGCACGCTCCCGCGGCTCAGGAACTGATCGCCCTGCTCCTCGATCGCCTCGAACATGCCCCAGGCGCGGGGGATGCGTGATGCCGCTTGCACTCAGGTTCACAAGCGCTTCCCAGTTGCCACTCGAGCTCGACGGCATTCTTCCCGAGCGCGTGCAGGCGCTCTCGCAAGGCGCGATCGAGAAACTGCTGATTCGCCATGGCAATCGCCTCGAGCCGCTCGCCGAGCACTTCGCAATCTCGGGATCAATCGATGACGGAACACTCATATTTGAGAGCGCTATGCCATCTGGGCACGGCATTGGCACCGGCATGACGGCGGGCGTGATCCGCGTTGTGGGACATGCCGGCCGGCGGATCGGAGCCCAGATGCGCGGCGGCCGGATCGAGGTCGAGGGCTCGGCCGGCGACCTGCTGGGCCAGGGCATGAGCGGCGGCCGGATCGCGGTTACCGGTGACGCGGGGGATCATGTGGCCGGCCCCCTGCCCGGTTCACGACGCGGCATGACCGGCGGCGTGATCACCATCGCCGGCAGCGTCGGCGCGTTCGCCGCCGCCGGGATGAGGCGCGGGCTCGTCGCCATCGGGCAGAGCGCAGGCGCGGGGCTTGGGTATCGCATGATCGCGGGAACCCTTGTGGTCCAGGGACCATGCGCCCCCAACCCAGGGCTTGAAATGAAGCGCGGCTCGATCGTCCTGCTCGACCGCGCGATCGAGCTTGCCCCCACGTTTCGCAAGGCGGGCGCGTTTCGCCCCGTGTTCCTGCGGCTCCTGGCGCGGGAACTGGCAAGCCTGAATGCTACCATCGACATACGTGCATTCGGCATGCCACTTGACCTTTTCCACGGCGACCTGCTCACGCTCGGCAAGGGAGAGATCTGGACCCGCGCAGGCGCGCTGGCAAGCGAGACCCAGGCATGAAGCCCGAATACCTGAAAATCGCCGGCGGCACAGTCCACGACCCGCGCAACGGCGTCGATGGGGAAGTCCGCGACATCTGGATCGAGGGGGGTAAGATCGTCTCACCGCCGCTCGATCCCGATGCGCGTCCCGCGCGCACGATCGACGCCCGCGGCCTGGTGATCATGCCCGGCGGAGTGGACATGCATTGCCATATCGTCGGCCCCAAGGTCGACGCCGGCCGCCTGCTCTCGATCGAGCAAACGCGCACTGGCTCGCCCACCCCGCGCTCCGCCTCCCAGCGCGGCGGGCAAATGGGCGCGGTGCCGAACACCTTCACCACCGGCTACCGCTATGCCGGGCTCGGGTACACCACCGCCTTCGACGCCGCGATTCCCCCGCTCTTCGCGCGCCACGCCCACCTGGAGCTCGAGGACACGCCCTGCATCGACCGCGGCTTCTTCACCCTCGCGGGTAATAACCATTACCTGCTGAACGCCCTCAAGGCCAATGAGCCCGCGCGGGCCAGGGCATTCCTGGGCTGGCTCATCGATTCGGCGAAGGCGTACGCGATCAAGGTGGTGAACCCCGGCGGCGTGGAGGCCTGGAAACAGGGCGCGCAGGGAAACGAAACCGACCTCGACCGACCGATCGATCACTTCGGCGTCTCCCCAAGGCAGATCGTTGCCGCGATCGCGCAGGCCGTCGACGACCTCGGCTTACCCCACCCCGTGCACATCCACGCCAATAACCTGGGCGTGCCCGGTAACTGGACGACCACGCTCGAAACCATGCGCCTGCTCGAAGGCAGGCGAGGGCATCTCACCCACATTCAGTTCCACAGCTACGGCGGCAAGGACGAAACCGATCGCGGCTTTCGCTCCCGTGTCGAGGGACTGGCGGATTATGTGAACACGCATAAGAATATTACCGTAGACGTGGGGCAGGTGCTGTTCGACAGGACGGTCAGCATGACGGCCGATAGCGCGGTTGGCCAGTACCTGGCCAGGCTGTCGGGCAAGCCCTGGATCAGCCACGACGCCGAGCTCGAATCGGGCTGCGGCGTTTCTGTGGTCGAGTGTCGCAACACCAGCCTGGTGAACGCCTGGCAGTGGGCCGCGGGGCTCGAGTGGTACCTGCTCGTGAACGATCCCTGGCAGGTTGCCATGAGCACCGATCACCCCAACGGCGGCTCGTTTCTCGCCTACCCGCAAGTCATCGAGCTGCTGATGGACCGCGACGCCCGCATCCGCGCGCTTGCGGCCACGCCCGCAGCCGTGCGCGAAGGGAGTCTCCTCCGCGACCTTGACCGCGAATACACCCTGCAAGAGATCGCGATCATCACCCGCGCGGGTCCCGCCCGCATGCTTGGGCTCGAGCACAAGGGGCACCTGGGCGCGGGGGCCGACGCCGATGTGGCCATCTATACCCCAGGGCCAGACCGACGCGTGATGTTCGAGCTCCCGCGCGTTGTGATCAAGGGGGGGCAAATCATCGTGGAGAACGGCGAGTTCCGCGGCGCGCCCGACGGCGAAACCCTGCACGCGACCGCGGACTACGATCACGCGATCGAACCTTCCATCGAGCGCTGGTTCCGCGATGCGTACTCCGTCAGCCTGCGGAACTACGCCATGCGAACCCCGGTCGCGGCGCGGAGGCTGTCATGACGCCTCCAAATACCCCAGGACCACGGCCAAACCTGGTCGAGCCGGGCGCCTTCGCCGAGGCGTTTCCCATGACCGCCACGCGCCTGGTCGTCACCGCGGATACGCCCGCCTGGGCGCTCACCGCGGCCCAGACCATGACAGGCTACGCCACCTCGGTCATCGCCTGCGACGCCGAGGCCGGCATCGAGCGCGTCCTGGACGAATCGGAAACGCCCGACGGACGCCCAGGCGCATCGATCTTACTCTTCGCCTTCAGCCGCGACGCCCTGGAGAAAGCGGTCTCGAACCGCGTCGGCCAGTGCGTGATGACCTGCCCGACAACCGCTTGCTACAGCGGCCTGCCGGCGGGCGAAAAGACCATCGCGGTCGGCGGCCGCCTGCGCTACTTTGGCGATGGCTGGCAGATCTCCAAACAGCTCGGCGGCAAGCGTTACTGGCGCATCCCGGTGATGGACGGCGAATTCCTTTGCGAGGAGACGTTCGGCACGGTGAAGGGCGTGGCGGGGGGCAATCTCATCTTTCTGGGCGAGGATCCTCGAGCCACCCTCGCCGTCGCCGAATCGGCCGCGGCGGCCATGCGCTCGATCCCGAGCGTCATCCTCCCGTTCCCCGGCGGGATCGCCCGCTCCGGATCCAAGGTCGGCAGCAAGTACAAGGCGCTCCGCGCCAGCACCAACACCGCGTTCGCACCCATGCTCCGCGGGCAGGTGGAAACCACCCTCCCCTCCTCCGTCCGCTGCGCCTACGAGATCGTCATCGACGGACTCTCTCTCGAAGCCGTCGAGGACGCAACCCGCGCAGGGCTCGAGGTCGCGGGCGCCATGCAAAACCAGCTCGTCGCCGTGACTGCGGGCAACTACGGCGGCAAGCTCGGACCTTATCATATCAAGCTCGAGAATCTCATCTAGCATGCGCACATATATCACATCAGTACTCGTTACATGTGATTCTCGGTATCAAACGCATCGAGATTGACCGGCGGCCTCCGCGCGTCAGGATCCCACAAGGCCATCGAGGTGCGCCCAGTCAACGCCGCGGCCGGTCCGGGCGATTCTCGCGCAGGGCATATGGGGACATGAAGCTCCTGGTTCAGCGAGGAGCGGCCTCGGGGATACGTGGGGCCACGGGGACACATCCCCAGAGATATTAAAGAAATCAGATAAGAACAAGAATAATTTGCTCAACTCTGCGCTTATTCGGTGGACGGGGTCTGGCCCCTGGGCTTGCGCGGATCCGCGACCTTCATGATCGCCGCGATCCCAGGTCCGCCCTCCGTCGTGCGCGGCCAGCTCCTTGCGCCGGCAACCGAGCCGCAATCTTCCGAGGGCCCCAGTCCCTGGTCCACCGCCTGGCGATTCTTGCGACGCAGGATGATTCCGACAGATGGACTCCGCAGCTCCTGAGAGCTTACGACCGACCAGGCCAGGCGGACCAGCCCGCCGACTTTTCGCCACGAGTGACCAGCAGCGCAGCACGGGCCGGGCCCGCGCGAACGCCAGGTCAGGCGTCCTCCCCGGACTGCAATGGGACCAACTCGGCTTTCCAGATATTGAGTCTGCGGAAAAGCGGCCTCGCCTCTTCACGGAGGTCATTCCAACTGGAAGGGATGTTTTTCTGGCCCAGGTCGAAGTCGAGCGCCTCGGCCTCCTTCAGACTGGACATGACTTCCGGGAGCGAGCGACAGGATGCGAAATGCTGGGGAACGAAAGCGAGGCAGGCATCGAGCAGGGCGTCGGGATGGTCGGGGCCAGCGGGGACGATCGAGCGAACCTTGCCCATGGGCTTGATCTCGGGGTCGAAGTAATGAGGCTCCAGCCACTGGCGATTGCCCTCGCCGACGAGGATCTGAAGGTCGATCGGATTGACCCCATCCGCTCCCTGAAAGCCTCCCAACCCACCAACAACGTAGAGCCGAGAATAGCCCGCCATGCGATCCCCCTTTTGTGCACTGGAGAACACAGAGGTCGGCGGCCCGCCGTTTTAGGCGGCCGGCTTCCAGAGCGCCCGGTTCGAGATGTCGCCATCCGCGGCGACTACTTCGTGTCCGCCGGAACCCTTTTGAGCACGATCAGCACGAGCGACGTACCCTTCCTGGTCACGAACTCCTCAGGCCGCCGCACATCACTCCCGTCGCCGTTCATGCACACCTTCAGAGTGTCGCCGTCGAGGGCATAGATACCACGAAAGGTGAGCTTACCACCATCGTCCCGGACGGTGATCTTCTTCGGGACACGGGTTTCGTCGAGCTCGAGCCCGGCGTTGCTGTGGCCGACCTGGCCGAACCGGTTCCCCTCGACGAACAGGTCTTTCTCGAAGGTGCCCTTCCACGCGTTTGGCACCCCGTCGCGTTTGATGACCTTATCCTCGTAGGCAACGGACACGATCTGCCACTTACCCTGGAGTTTCCCCTTGTCCCCGCTGGGGGCGTCCTCGTTGCCAGCGGCGCTGACGCCGAAGGCGATCAGCAGGCTCGCCGCCGCCAGGACCATTCCGGTGATCCGCATCGCGATCCTCCCTGAGCAGGCGAGGCGTTTCTTACCATCCGGCGACCATCGCCAGACGAAACGCCTCGACGCCGAACCCTCTGGATCCACGGCCCGCGCCAGGGCAGGTCCGGTGAATCGCCATGTTACCCTGGGACCTGAACCTACACCAGCCTCCTGTCGGTCACGAATGACAGGCCGAACTTCCCCGACATATCCACATCACCGTTAGGAGGCGTGCGGGCGTCGTGACCGCGCGTCTCCAACTCGCGCAGCAGATCCTCCCTGGTCCAATCGCCAGGCGGTCGGCCGAACAGGTGGGCGTCTGCTCGCCGGTGGGATCACGGCGTGGACTTCATCCGTGATCTGTTGACGACTTCGTGCGAGTTCCTGAAGTGGAGTACATTCCTGCAACGAGCCGCGCGCGATGTGGAGAAACTCTTGCGATCAGGCCTGGTGAGACGCCCATCGCCTTCGATGAGGTTCGCGGCGACACCGACTCTGTGCCCGCCGTGGCCTGAAGCCCACGGCACGGCACGCGTCTGGTTTCCAGATCGGGAGACTTCACGGTGCGTTTGAGGACAGCATGCAGGTCCAGGAACCGGCCTGGCCAGGAACCTGCCCAGGCTCGCTGACTGGAGTTTGGGCGGGGTTTTCGATCACTTCTGAGAAAATCGGCGCGCACCTGCGCTGAGATCGACTCCGCCCGCGCATAAGTCAATAGCGACGGTATCCGTGCCGCGTCCTCGTGATCGACGCCGAGCCGGGCCGCCAAACACTGACGGTGACATTGCGCGCCCATTCGCACCCGGAGGAGACCTCTCATGGCCACACGGACCCGGACTCGCCGCCACTTCGCCAAGCCGCCCCACGCCGGCCGCAGGGCCGCGGTCCGTCGCCGTCCGGTGGTCGAGGCGTTCGAGGAGCGCGCACTCCTGACCGGTTACACGGCGGCGAATGTGAGTGAACTGATCGCGGCGATCGACTCGAGCAACCTCGCAGGTGGCACTAACACCATCACCCTGACCGCCGCCAGCTCCTCTCCCTACACCCTCACGGCCGTCGACAATACCGCCGACGGCGCCACTGGGCTGCCGGTCATCGCGGCGGGGAACATCCTGACCATCGCGGGCAGCGCTGATACCATCGAGCGGAGCACGGACGCCGGCACTCCGGCGTTCCGCCTCCTCGACGTCGCCGCCGGCGCCACACTCAACCTCCAGGACCTGACGCTCCAGAACGGCCTGGCGTCCGGTTCAACAGGTAGACCAACCCAGGGCGGCGCGATTTATAGCGCCGGGACGCTGTCCCTCGACACGGTCACCGTCCAGAACAATACGGCTACAAGCAGCCTTGTCGGGGTCGGCTTGAGCAATATTCCTCTCGGCGGCGGGGTCTGTGCCTACAGCGGAAGCGTTACGCTGACCAACTGCACGGTCACCGGAAACTCCGTGGCGGACACCGGTGCTGCCGTGGCTCTGGGCGGCGGGGTGGCCTCCATCTTTGCCACGGCGGACTTGACGGGCTGTACTTTTTCCGGCAACTCGTCGTCGGGGGACGGCGGCGGATTCGCGGGATTCGACTCCGCCACGGTGACGCTGACCGGCTGCGTCTTCACGGATAATTCCGCCGCGAATACCAATTCCCAGGCCAGCGGAGGCGCCGGCGGCGGGGCGTCCATCGCCGGAGTAACCGCCGCGATCAGCGACTGCACGTTCACCGCCAACTCCGCGACCGACGTCGGCGGCGGAGCCATTGGCGGCGGCCTGTACTGCGGCAGTACGGCGACCGTGAGCAACTGCACCTTCACCGCCAACTCTTCCTCCTATGTCGGCGGCGGACTTTCCACAACGGATGGAACGCTGACCGACTGCACGTTCACAGGCAACTCCGCGGAGCGAGGCGGTGGCGTGGTATGCGACCGCACGGTGACCTTCACCGACTGCACCCTGACCGGCAATTCCGCCACCAATGACGGCGGCGGCCTGAGCGTCGGCACCGGTCTGGGGGGCAGCGAGGAGGGCGGCACAGTCACGCTGACCAGCTCGACCGTCAGCAACAACACCGCGGGCAACAACGGCGGCGGCCTGTACATCGCGGGCGGCGGCTATGGCACCGCGAGTCCCGGCATCGCGACCCTGACCAACTCGATCGTGAGCAACAACACCGCGGGCAACAGCGGCGGCGGCCTGTACATCGAAAGTTCGAACATCGCTTCCAGCACGGCAACGCTGACCAGCTCAACCGTGAGCAACAACGCCGCGAGCAATTATGGCGGCGGCCTGTCCGTCGGACCTTTTGGCACGGCGACGCTGTCCAGCTCCACGCTCACCGGCAATTCCACCACCGCCACCCCCTCCAATGGCGGCGGCATGTACACCGTCGGCACGGCGGCCCTGACCAACTGCACCATCGCCGGCAACGAGGCATACTATGGCGCCGGCCTCTCTATCAGTAAGGACCTCAGCACCGGGTTTGGCGGCTCGACCACACTGACCAACTGCACCGTCAGCGCCAATGACGCCACGGGCGGCGGCGGCGGCTTATTCATCGATCCGCTCGGTCTCACACTGCTGGGATCTCAAGCGATGGTGACCCTGGACAACACGATCGTGGCCGAACAAACCCAGGGTGCGGACATGTTCGTGTTTACTCCACCAGGTGAAGTGATCGGCGCTGACAACGTATTCTCGGACGCCGCCTACACGCCGAGCAGCATTGTAGCCGACCCGCTGCTAGCCCCACTGGGCAATTACGGTGGACCCACCCAGACGATGGCCCTGCTCCCCGGCAGCCCGGCCATCGACGCCGGCATGACCGGCGCCGGCATTCCGACGACCGATCAGCGGGG
This sequence comes from Planctomycetales bacterium, assembly GCA_027451885.1. Classification (GTDB taxonomy): domain Bacteria; phylum Planctomycetota; class Planctomycetia; order Isosphaerales; family Isosphaeraceae; genus JAKBAP01. The sequence continues at coordinate 9,791 of DAIDHX010000192.1, read as the reverse complement.
CACGGCCCGCGACTCTCTGCCCGACATCGGCGCCTTCGAAGTCTCCGCCGCCACCAGCCTCGCCGTCGCCGGCTTTCCGTCCCCGACGACCGCCGGACTGGCCGAGGATTTCACCGTCACAGCGCTCGACGCCTTTGGCAACATCGCCGCCGACTATACCGGCACGGTGTCGTTCACCAGCAGCGACGGCCAGGCTGCCTTGCCAGCGAATTACTCATTCACCAGCGCGATCGGCGGCGACCTCGGCGTACACACCTTCACCGCTGTGCTGAAGACGGCGGGTACCCAGTCGATCACCGCGACCGACGCAGCCGACAGCACCCTGGCGGGCACCGAGTCCGGCATCACGGTCAACCCGGCGGCGGCCAGCATGCTGGCGGTTGCCGGCTTCCCGAGCCCGGTGACCGCGGGCGTTGCCGGCTCGTTCACCGTCACCGCCTTCGACCCCTACGGCAATGTCGCCACCGGTTACGGGGGTACGCTCAGTTTCAGCAGCTCAGACAATCTGGCGACGCTCCCCCCCACCTCGACCTTGACCGCCGGCACCGGCACCTTCAGCGCCACGCTCGTGACCACCGGCATCCAGTCGATCTCGGCCAGCGACGGGTTGCTCACGGGCACTCAGTCGGGCATCACGGTCACCCCCCCGGAATCAACGACCTCGCTCTCGTCGTCCGTGACATCCACCGTCTATGGCCAGCCGGTCACCTTCACGGTGACGGTTTCAGGAGCCGCGCCCGGCGGCGGGACGCCCACGGGCACTGTCGCGTTCCTTGATGGCTCGACCGCTCTGGGCATGGCCACACTCAGCAACGGGAAGGCAAAATTCAAGACAACCGCCCTGGACGCCGGTTCGCACACTATCACGGCCTCCTACGACGGTGACAGCCAATTCGCCGCCAGCACCTCGGGAGCGCTCATTCAGACCGTCAACCAGGCTGCCACCACGACCAGGGTGAAGTCGTCCGATAGGTCCGCCGTGTTCGGCGAGTCGCTCACCTTCACGGCCACCGTCAGCGCTGTCTCGCCAGGCAATGGCACGCCGACAGGTTTAGTCACATTTTACAACGGCTCGATGAGCCTGGGTACCACCGCGCTTGTCAATGGCACGGGCACGTTCTCCATCGCGACGCTTCCGGTCGGCAAGGACTCGATCACCGCGGTCTACAGCGGCGACACCAACTTCGTGACCAGCACCTCGTCAATCTTGCACCAGAAGGTCAAGCAGTCCAGGACGACCAGTGCGATCACGTCCTCGCTGAATCCCTCGATATCGGCCCAGACTGTGACCTTCACGGCGACGATTACCGCCGTGTCGCCGGAAAGCGGAACACCCACGGGGACAGTCACCTTCCGGGAGGGTTCGAAGGTGCTCGACACCGCGACGCTCAGCGACGGCACCGCCAGTTTCGCGACATCGTCGCTGCCAATCGGCAGCCACTCGATCAAGGTCGCGTACGGTGGCGACGCAAACTTCAAATCCAGTACTTCAAGGGTGCTGAAGCAGGTGGTCAACGCAACCAGCAACGTGGTCAATGCAGCCAGCAACGTGGTCCTCGCGTCTTCGATCGCGCCGGGCCTGGTCGACCAGGTCATTGGTACGTTCGGCAACGTTCTAATCACGGACGCGGTCGTCGCCGACCTGGCCGCTGAGCAAGCCGCGATCGGCGGACACCAGGGCCAGGCGCTTGAGCCGCGCTACGAAACGGTCGCCCGTGAACGCATTGCGCCGGCGCGGTGGTACGATACCAGTCCTGGATGATCAAGCCGCGATCGGCCACTTTTCGCGCGGCAAGCCGATCATCGGAGGGCCCTGAACTCAGAACAACTCAGCGCATCCCCTGAAGCGCTGACCGCTCGGCGTGTGGCGAAAAGTGAAAAGCGATCAGCGCCTGAGCCGAAGTGGGGCCGCTCAGCTCATGGGAACTGGAAGAGGACGATCGGTGGTATGACGGATCCGAAAGAGGTGACCGACCTGCTTGATCGAGCGGCCGCGGGGGACGCGGCGGCCGTGACGGAACTGTTTTCGCGCTACCGCAAACGACTCAAGCGCATGGTCCGTCTCCGCCTCAGCCGCCACCTCCAGGGCCGCGTTGACGACTCCGACATCCTCCAGGAAGCCCTCCTGGAGGCGGCCAAACGCCTCCCGGATTACCTCCAGGACCAGCCGTTGCCGTTTTTCCTCTGGCTGCGACACATCACCGGCCACAAGCTGATCGACGCTCATCGCCGCCATCTCGGGGCCAGGATTCGCGATGCCGCCCAGGAAGTGTCCTTGCACCGCGGAGCCATGCCCGCGGCCAGCTCCGCTTCCCTGGCCGCCCAGTTGCTGGGCCGGTTAACCTCGCCGTCGCAGGCGGCCATCAAGGCGGAGGCGCGGCTCCGGGTGCAGGACGTCCTCAACAACATGGACCCGATCGATCGCGAAGTCCTGGCTCTCCGTCACTTCGAGCAATTGAACAACGCCGAAGTCGCGGCTACACTCGAGATCAATGAATCAACGGCCAGCAGCCGCTACCTGCGCGCACTCAAACGCCTGAAAGACGAGGTTCAACACATCCCCGAACTTTTCGAGGGTTGAGTGTGCCTGGTCGCTCCCCTCTTCGCCACCAAGATGCGCGTCAATGGAACTCGACGGTCCGAAACGGCAGACGGTTGAACAACTGGCCGAGGAGTTCGTCGAGCGCTACCGCCGGGGCGAGCGGCCGCCGCTGAGCGAGTTCATCGCGCGCGACCCGGAGCACGCCGACGAGATCCGCGACCTGTTCCCCGCCCTGGTCATGATGGAACGGATCGCCCCCGAAAGCGTGGCGGGCTCGCTGGCGTACCCATCGCTGCGCGGGCGGTCGATCGAGCACCCGGAACGGCTCGGCGATTACCGTATCCTGGGCGAGATCGGCCGCGGCGGCATGGGCGTCGTTTACGAGGCCGAACAGGTCTCTCTCGGCCGACACGTGGCCCTCAAGGTGCTGCCACAGCAGTTCCTCTTCGACCTCAGGCACCAGAAGCGGTTTGAACGCGAGGCGAAAGCAGCCGCCCGGCTCCACCACACCAATATCGTCCCGGTGTTCGGGATCGGCGAAGAAAACGGCCTGCACTACTACGTCATGCAGTTCATCGCGGGCCTGGGCCTTGACCAGGTGCTGGACGAGTTGAAACGCTTGTGCCCCGCCGAGGGCGGCAGCCCAACGCCAGGCACCCATGAAGCGAGGCTCCAGGTTTCCCCCCGGCGGGCCTCGGCCGTCAACGTGGCTCAGTCGTTGCTGACGGGGGTATTCCAGAAGCCCGCTGGCGGCGACGAGCCGGAGGTCGGCAACCAACCCAGGCCCGCGGATGCGCCGCTTAGCCACGGGGAAATGCCTTCGCCGATTGGCGCCGAGCCAGTGATCGCTACCGGTCGCCTGACTGATAGCTATGTCCTGTCGGCGTCGGTGGAGGCCCTGCCGGGCGAGAGTACGATGGGGAGGCCGGCACCCCGAGCCACCTACTGGCAAAGCGTGGCGCATATCGGCGCGCAAGTGGCCACCGGCCTCGAGTACGCCCATCAGCAGGGTGTGCTGCACCGCGATATCAAGCCAGCCAACCTGCTCCTGGACATCCGCGGCAACGTCTGGATCACGGACTTTGGGCTGGCCAAGTCTGGCGGCCAGGAAAACTTGACCGCCACGGGCGACGTGGTCGGCACGCTTCGCTACATGGCGCCTGAGGCTTTCGACGGCCAGCACGACGCCCGTAGCGAGGTGTGCTCGCTGGGCCTGGCGCTCTACGAGCTGCTGGCGCTCAAACCGGCCTTCGACGAGACCGACCGCCAGCGGCTGATCCGCCAGGTGACCACCGCCGAGCCGCCGAGCCTGGGCCGAACCAATCAGGCGGTCCCACGCGACCTGGTGACGATCGTCCACAAGGCCATTGATCGCAACCCCGCCCGCCGCTACCAGACAGCCGCCCTTCTTGCCGAAGACCTGCAACGGTTCCTCCGCGATGAACCGATCCTGGCGCGGCGAGTCAGAGCCCCCGAGCAATACCTCCGCTGGGCCCGGCGCAATCCGGTGATCGCGGTTCTCGGAGGGGTCTTAACAGCCGTGCTGGTCGTGGCGACGATTGCCTCGGTACTTGCCGCGGGTCGAATGGCTGCGCTCCTGCGGCAGAACGAGGCCGACCGTCGCGAGGCCGACCGCCAACGCGATCGCGCCGAGCGGAGCCTCTACGGCGCACGGATCACCCTGGCCGAGAACGCGCTGCGCAGAAACGACCCCGCCTCCGCCGCCACTCTCCTCGACGCCTGTCTGCCCGAGCCCGGGAGCCCAGACCACCGTGGCTGGGAGTGGTCGTATCTCGAACGCTGGTGCCGTCCCGAGTTGCGCACGCTCCGAATTCCCGATGACCCGACCGTCTTCGGTCTGGCCGTCAGCCCCGATGGCCGGTTCCTGGTAGCCGTCGGCGGCAACCCCTACTATTACGGCCCGGCGTACCAGGGGGAACCCGCGTCGGTCCATGTGTTCGACCTGCCGAGCCTCACGCTCAGGCGGACGCTCGCCGGTCACTGGGATAAAGCCGGTACAGTCGCGTTCCGGCCGGACAGCAAGCGCCTGGCCACCGCCGGGCCGGATAGCCGCGTCAGGATCTGGGACACCGAGACCTGGCGAGAGCTGCGGACCCTCGACGGAGGAATCACCGCAAAACCGCCACGGGTCGAGATCCTGGGCTTTAGCCCCGACGGCCGTCGCCTCGCCATCCGCATTCACGAGAGCCTCTGGATCGGAGACCCGGAAACCCTGCGAACCACGACCCGGATCGCCGAGTCGGTCGAGGACCTGACCTGGTCTCCCGACGGAAAACGGATCGCGGTAATCAACGGGACCGGTGAGGTCCAGGTCTGGGATGCCGAGAAGGGGCGAAGGCTGGGGCCGCCCCTGGAAGCGGGTCGCGGCATCATCCGCCGCCTCGTTTGGGCCTCGCCAGGACAGCGATTGACCTGCTTCCGCAACGACGGTACGAGAAGAACCTGGGACCTGGGCACCGGACGGATCCTCGAAGACAAGGCCGTGGTCCCGGAGCTCGCCGAAATCGCGTTCAGCCGCGACGGTTCGTTTTTCGTCACCGGTGGCAACGACGGACTGCTCCGCGTCGTCGACGCGGCTTCCGGACACATCATCGCATCCTTATTTCACGGCGCACACTCGATCCGGGCGCTGGCCTTGTCACCCGACGGGAGTCGGCTATTCGTTGGCGGGCTCGGGATGGCGGGGGTCAAAGTCTTCGATCCACGTCGGGACCCCGGAGGGCGAATTGCCCCCGCCCAGTGGCAACTCTGCGCCCTGGCGTTCGACACGAGCGGCGACATGCTCCGGACGATCAATTGGGAGAACGGCGGCGACGGCGCCAACCTCGAGGTCTACAACCTCGCGGGCGGAACGCCGCTGCTCGGCCCTCGACTTCCGGTCTCAAATCGAGACATTTACCCTCGCGGCGACTTCGCGTTCGCATCGGACGGCTGGCGGCTCGCAGCGCCGAAAAACGGTGATGACTCGGCCGTGGGGATCTGGGATGTGACGACCGGTCGCGAAATCACCACTCTTCGAGCATCGGGTATGGTCTCTGCCCTGGCGTTCGCAGCCGAGGGCGGCCGGCTGGCAATCGGGGCGTGGGACCGACAAAGCCGGCGAGCGGAAGTGGCGACCTGGGACATCGCCCGGGGCCGCGTCATCCGGACAATTGACGCCGGTCCGCACCCGATTCGGGCCGTTGTCTCGAGCGCCGACGGCGGACTTGTCGCGGCCGGCGGAGGTGGCGAGAGCCAGACCGACGATTCGGGCTGGGCGGTCGTCTGGAACGGGAAGACCGGTGCACGCCTCATAACGCTGAACCATGCGGGAATGATCACGTCCCTGGCCTTTGATCACGACGGAACTCGGATCGCCGCCGTGGACTTCACCAGGCAGCTCCTGCATATCTGGGACCTCAGGTCGGGCGCGGAGATCCGTGGCCCTGCGCCCGCGGCGGCCAGTTACGTGGCGTTCACGCCCGACGGCAGGCGGGTGGCGTCGGTGGGTTACGACGGGCAGGTTCATCTGGCGGACGCTCACACTGGGGAGAAGCTGCTCGTCCTCCGCAGCGCAGCCACTCCGAACGCCAACCTCGGCTTCACGCCGCGGCTGACGTTCAGCCGGGACGGCTCCCAGCTCGCCGCCAACGGGGTGAGGGAATTGAGCTTCTGGGAGAATAACGCCCAGGCCGGACCGGAAGCAGAGCCCGCACCCGCAGAGGTCACGGGCTGGCTCCGAAAGGGCCGCGCACTGGCCAGCCAGGGCGATGTCGCCGGCGCTGAGGCCGCTTATACGCGAGCCCGCGAACTCGACCACGGTGATCCAGCGCCCTGGATCGAGCACGCGTTGTCACTGTGGCGTCGGGGCGAAACACCGCGGGCGCGGCAAGCCCTGGACCGGGCTGTGAGCGCCCTCCCGGACGACCCCGGGCACTGGGCCGATCTTGCTCGGCTACTCGACCGATTCGGCTGGACCAGGGAGTCGGCGACCGCGCGGGCGAAGGCCCGGGACCTCGCCGAGCAACAGCTCTCCTGGGTCCCCGACGACGAATCAGCCATTGCAGCCTTGATCGACACGCTGCCGGACCCAGACGCATCGCGGGCCTGGACCGTTCTCCAACCCACCACGATGACATCAGCCGCGGGGGCCACGCTGACCCGGCTCGCTGACGGCTCGATCCTGGCCAGCGGCCTGAATCCCGCGATTGACACAGCCACCGTCGAGGCCGTGACTACCTTCGCTAAAATCACCGGACTTCGGCTTGAGGTCCTCACTGACCCAAGTCTGCCGCATCACGGTCCTGGCCGGGCCGGCACTGGCAGCTTCCTTCTAAACGGAATCCGCTTGACCGTGGTTACCGATCCCAGGGCCCCCGTCCCGGTCCGCCTCTCCCAATTCTGCTCCGGCACTTCGCAGCATGATCGCGGCACCCAGGGCGTGATCGGACTGCTCGGAACTGACCCGAGGACTGGGCGGTCGATCGGGCCGGTGGAAGGGCGGGCTCAAGCGGCCGTCTTCCGGCTCAGAGAATCCAACGACATCGGTGCCGGCGCAAGCTTGCGCGTGGAGCTCGATTCGGGAGACGGGGGCAATTTCGCGGCCCAGACGCTCGGCCGCTTCCGCCTATCCGTCACGACGCGACGGGTGCCGTTCTTCGAAGCGAGTCTCTCTCGAATCAAGGCTGATGCCCAGCGGAATGGCCTGACGCGGCTCGCGGCGGCCTACTGCCTCCTTGGCGACTGGGCGTCGGCCGCGAATGTCCTCGCACGGAACGGCGTAAAGTCCGATGCCTCGGCTCTTGAGGGCTTCCTCGCAGCCCTGGCTCAGCATCACCTTGGACAGCGTGCTGAGGCCAGGCGCGGCTGCGATCGCGCCATCGAGCGTCTACGAACCTGCATCATCGACGATCAGGCTCGCGATGTGGCCCTGGAGGCGCTGACGACAATCCGCGACCTGGGCATTCACAAGGCCGAGACGTTCCTGCTCGACGCTGCGTTCCCCGCCGATCCGTTCGCTCGTTGACGCCGAATTCGTGGCGCTCGCCCGCCCTGAATAATCCCTTGCCGGCCACGCAGTCCAGCGATCGCGTAGCATTCCCGCCTCGCTCACGTTCGCGCTCGCAACTGCCTCTGAACCGTTTGTATCCACAGGGAGCGAAGGCGGGCGGCGATGGTGGGCTGACACAAATCTCGAAAAAAAGGCACCGCGGGGAGCTACCTGTACATCAAGCGGAGAGGGGGGGATTCGAACCCCCGAGACCGGTTTCCCAGTCTAACGGTTTAGCAAACCGTTGTGACGACGGCGCAAACCCCAAGCCCAACAAGCGGTTACGTCCAAGGCCAGGAACGCTTGCGCCGCCCTTGCGCCAGGACAAGAGTCAGACTGACCCCGCCCTGGCCGAGATTGTGGCCGCCTGGCCGACGCTGCCCGAGCATGTTCGCCAGGCCGTCTTGATGCTGGTCGATGCTGCCCGACGAACCCGGTAGGGGGTTTTACTCTTGCGCTGCCGTCCGCCGCATCGACTTCGACCCCGCGCACATTTTTCCGCGCCAAAAATGGTGCGCCGGTAGAACCGTGACTAACGGAAGGGGAGACCGTGAGCAACGACCAAGACGAACGCGGAAGATTCGCGACGGGGAACCGGCTCGGCAAAGGCAACCCGATGGCCCGGGCGATGCAACGCCATCGAACCGCCCTGGCCGAAGCCGCCAGCGCTGAGGATATCCGCCGGGTCTGGAAAGCGCTGGTCGAGAAGGCCGTCGGTGGAGACGTCGCCGCCGCCCGCACCGTCTTGGAATTCGCTTGTGGCAAGCCAAGCCAGGCGGTTCACCTGGACGTCAAGACCGACGCCAGGCCGTACGTGTACATCGAGCGTTCCGCGAAACACCCGGACAGCATCCGCGAGGCGCGCGAGCGGAACGGGAAGCCTCGCGATCCCGGGGATGCTGCGTTTGGCCCATGACAGTAAGATAAACGTTGGGTTGCGCGGCGGCCGGCCAGCCGTCGAGCACAACGCGGACCTGGCGGCCATGGAACCTCTTGCCCATGGCCCGCCAGGCCGGCCCACCATCAAGAGGACCGCCCGTGCCCCGTCTTACGCCAGAACAGCGTGACGAACTTCGCCGCGCTCGCTACAACTCGCTCATGGCGAAAGTCGCCGACCACGCCGCCGAACTCGAAGAACAGTGGCTTCTCGGTGAGCTTCCTGGCCGCCAGGCCCGCCACGGCCAAATGGAACCGCCGCCGCCCGGATTTACCCCGCGACCGAGCGTCGAGCACGCCGGGACGCCGATTGCGGCCGAAGAACTTTCGTCAATCGTTCGTGAGAACCTGGCGACACGCCCCGCGCATCCAGACCCACAGCCCGCCCCCGTGGCCGCCGCGACGGCCGCCGTTGATTACGCGGCCATGGCGATGTCCTTGCGCGTGGCCCGCAAGTCGACTCAAGCCTCGCTTGTTGAGTACATGGCCAGCCGGACCGAGGCAACCGCCGAGGATATCGTGCGCCACGTCCTTGATGACCCCGTGGCGACCGATTCTGCTGTTCGCAAACTGGCACAGAGGACCACGGAGTCTCTCGCCGCCCTCGACTCGCGCGTCGTGTTCCGGTTCGCGGGCGGGCGCGTGATCAAGCTTACCTCGAAGTCTTGATTTCCGGCCCGTGTCCGCGAGACGTCCGTGAGATGTCCGCGAGATGTCCGCGAGATGTCCGGCTCGTGTCCAACCCCCGCCCTTAGACTTCCCATGACGGCGATACAACCCGCGCCGCCAGGAGGAAGTCATGTCCGAGACCGCCCCGTTTCCGCCGCCGCCCGTGGTAAGGCGGGCGCTCGCCGCAAGCGCTCGCCGGACCGAGTTGCTTCGACGCCTCTTAATCCTCGCGGTTCGAGCCGAGAGCGACGGGGACGCCGCAACCACGCCGCCCGCCCCGCCAGCCCCCAAACGCGACGGGGGCGAGCATGCCTGAGCTTACACCCAGCCCGCCCCGCCAGCCCGAGCGCCTTGCTTGGTCGCTCGATGAAGTTGCCGCGAGCATCAGCGTTTCCCGCCGCACGCTCGAGCGCGCCCTGGCCGCCGGTCGGATGCCGCCGCCAGACATCCGGCTCGGCCGGTGTGTTCGCTGGCGTGCGTCGACAATCGAACGCTGGCTGAACCAAGGGGGTGCTCGATGACTCGACCCCTCGACGGACAAGGCTACCTGCCCTTTGCGAGACGCGTTGAATGGACGCGACCGCCCGCATCGAG
>DAIDHX010000191.1 GCA_027451885.1 Planctomycetales bacterium | reverse complement strand
AGCGCCCGAGCCCGCGAGGGGATCGCCGCGGCCGCGCGGGCGCTCGGCTCCGCCCGGGATGCGCTCGCCCGCGGCGAGGGTGACGAGCTCATCGTCGTCGACGTCCATCTCGCCGTCGATGCCCTGGGCCACGTCCTTGGCCGCACCGTCGACGACGACATCCTCGACCGCATCTTCCGCAGGTTTTGCATCGGGAAGTAGATCCTTCGCCTCTTGATCAACGAGTGGTTATCCTGAAGAAGATCCTGGCACGACATTCACTTGAGGTGAAGGCGATGAGCACAAGCGGCACGCGGACAGAGCACGACACGATGGGTTCGATCGAGGTTCCGGCCGAGCGGCTCTGGGGTGCGCAGACCCAGCGCTCGCTTGAGAACTTCCGCATCGGCGAGGACCGGATGCCGCTTGCACTCATCAGGTCGCTCGCGCGTGTCAAGCGCGCGGCGGCCCGGGTGAACGTCGACCTTGGCAAGTTCAAGGATCCCAGGATCGCCGAGGCGATCATCACGGCGGCCGATGAAGTCATCGCCGGCAAGCACGATGGCGAATTCCCGCTGGTCGTCTGGCAAACGGGCTCTGGCACCCAGACAAACATGAACGTCAACGAGGTGCTGGCGAACCGCGCGAGCGAGATCCTGGGGGGCGAGCGCGGGGACAGGCGGCTCGTTCATCCCAACGACGATGTCAACATGGGCCAGTCGTCGAACGACGTGTTTCCGACGGCGATGCACGTGGCCGCCGTGGCCGCCATCCGCCAGGAACTCGTGCCGGGCGTCACCAGGTTGCGTGACATTTTCGCGGCCAAGGCTCAGGAGTTCACCCACGTTATCAAGATCGGCCGCACCCACCTGATGGACGCCACGCCGCTCACGCTCGGCCAAGAAATCTCCGGCTGGACCACCCTGCTCGACGACGGACTTGCACATGTGCAACAGACGGTTCCCAAGCTGTGCGAGCTTGCGCTTGGCGGCACGGCCGTGGGCACCGGGCTCAACGCCCACCCGGAATTCGCCGTCCGCGTGGCCGCAGAGCTCAAGCGACTCACCGGCGATCCCTTCGTCACCGCACCCAACAAGTTCGAGGCACTCTCCGCCCACGACGGCCTGCTCTTCGCCCATGGCGCGATCAAGACCCTCGCCGCCTCCCTCATGAAGATCGCCAACGACGTGCGCTGGATGGCCTCCGGACCGAGAAGCGGCCTGGGCGAAATCCGCATCCCCGAAAACGAACCCGGCAGCTCGATCATGCCCGGCAAGGTCAACCCCACCCAGAGCGAGGCGATGACCATGGTCGTTTGCCAGGTCATGGGCAACGACGTGGCCATCAACATGGGAGGCGCGCTCGGCAACTTCGAGCTCAACGTCATGAAACCGCTCATCATCCACGCCTTCCTCTCGAGCGTGCGGCTGCTCGGAGACGCCTGTGCCAGCTTTGCTGACCACTGTGCTCAAGGAATCACGCCGAACCACACACGAATCAACGAGCTCTTGCGCCAGTCTCTCATGCTGGTGACAGCGCTCAACCCGCGGATCGGCTACGACAATGCCGCCAGAATCGCCAAGAACGCGCATTCCAAGGGGATCACGCTCCGCGAGTCGGCCATCGAGCTTGGACTCGTGAACGACCAGGACTTCGACCGCTGGGTTCGGCCCGAGGACATGGTCGGGAACAAATAATCCTCAGGACGGTTTGCTGGCGCGGGGTTTCCGCGCGAAGGCGAGCCCGGCGAAGCCTCCCGCGAGGAGCCCCAGCGCCGCCGGCCCGAACATCACAAGCGGGATGAGCCAGCGTGGAATTCCTGCGCGCAACTGGGTTGCCAGTCCAAGACCTGTCGCGCCTCCCACAAACCAGCCGAGTACCACGCCCGCGAACGCCGAGCGCCTGGCGATCGGGGCGGGAACATCGTCCGTGGTCCCAGGCCGAAAGCGTAGGTCCGCCACGAGCCCGCCGATCCACACGCCGGCGAAAGCCCCGATCAGAACCACGACCGGCGTGCTCAACACGAGCAAGAGCGGCAGGTAAGGACGCAAGGAATGCGGCCCGTGCGCCGGCATGCGCCCGAACTGGTAAAACATGATCGAGCTCATGCTGATGAATGCAGTAAAGAATCCAATGATCGCGCCGGCGATTCCGCCCGCAATCCGCGGCACACGCCGATTCCGCTGGCGGGCCACGTCCATCCCAGGCGGTGGAGGAATCGGCTCGCTCGTGGTCGCCACAGGCGCGATCAACGCCGCGCGAATCGCGAGCGCTTCCTGCCACAGCTCTGGTCGATCTTGCGGGCACGCGCAGCCTCGTGCCGCCAGGATCAGCCGGCGATCCGCGCTCTGGATCGACCAGCCCGGGCGCTCGGCTATCGCCTCGAGCACCGGCGCGCGAAACCGATCGCGGATCGTTTTCTCGAACCGCGCGGGCGCCTGCTTCCACAAACCGAGCGTGTAGCGTCGTTCAAAAGCCCTGATCGTTCCGCCCGTGAAGGGGTCGACCGCGCTGCGATCGAACCAGATCGGCGTGATCTGCCCGCGCACCATCCAGCTCTGGAAACCCCGCGGCAGACAAACGAAGCCGGGAAGATTCGGCTCCGCGACCGCGATGACCGTCCACTGTGTCACCGTTTCGGACTCGGCGGTTCGAATCACGGACGTGAGGTCGAACATCGCAGCCTCCACGCCTTCGACCTCTCCGGTGAAACCATTCTCGGACGTGTACTGGCCGGAGAACAATGGAGCGTTTGGGCGCAGGGCGGGCGAGAGGGCGAACGGGCCCGGCTCAAACCTGAGGCCGAGGGTTCTCGCGGCCTGCTCAAGCTCCGCCACGTCCTGGGAGGATCGTGTCGCCATGTCCAGACAACCACCCAGCAGAGGACCTGAAATTGTCAGCCTGGGGACAGTCGCGAAAATCTAGTGCGTGAGATTCGTCGGGTCAGCCAGGTCGGAGAGCGCGTTTGAGGCCACGCCGTTCACGGGGGGCGAATGGGGAGATCCGTTCGCCCGGGCCTGGTCGATCTGTTCGATGTACTGCCGGGCGGGTTCGGCGAAATCGGTGTGGTTGGTCAGTTTGACCACGCGGGTGAAGTCGAGATAGGCGTTCTCGAGGTCCCCCTTGCGGTAGTAGCAAATTCCGCGGAGAAGGTGGCATTCGGGATCGTTGACGCGGAGCACGCGTTCGAGATCCTCGAGCGCGGAGTCGATTTCGCCTTCTTCGATGCGGAGCGTAGCGCGTTCGAGCCGGGAACGATAATGGCGTGGGTCGCGGGTGATGGCGCGATCGAAGTCGTCGCGAGCGAGCTGCTTGTCGCCCAGGGTTTTGTAGAGCCGGCCGCGTGCGCAGTAGGCTTCGCTCAAATGGGGCGCGATGGCAAGGGCCTGGCTGTATTCGGCGAGTGCGGCGGCGTGGTTGCCCTCGACCGCGTGCTTGTAAGCGAGTTTGAGCCTGTGGGGCACCTGGGCGCGCAGGCGCTGCTGCCGGGCAACCCACGAGGCGATCGACACCCCCACGGCTGCGCACGGCACGCCGATCAACACCCATTGAGCCCGGGTGCGGATCGCTTCCCGATAGCGCGGACGCCGCGAGATCACGTTCTCGGCTTGCCGTTCGGTGATGATCTGAAGCTGGATCACGGCGGCGGGGGCCATGAGAGTCAAACAGCCCAGCAAGGCCAGCCCGCGCACCACCCAGCGAAACCGCCCTGAAAGGGACAGTACGCCAGACGCAAGCAAGAGGATGCAGCCCGCGGCGAACATGCCGTTGATTGCAAGCGGGCCCGGCCAGGCGACGACTTCTTGATAGAGCTGGTTCAGGTTCATGGGCTCGAGTCGCTCGGACATCGATCACGCGATCGGCGTCGATCACGCGAGGCAGGTCAAGTGATGCTCACCGCGCACTGGCCCGGCGAACCTCCGCGGCAGGCTCGTCGCGACCAGACCCTTACTAGTGTAATCAAGATTGAGAGAGTGAGGCCGAGCCCGAGCCCAGAATTCACTTCTGTGAATTTACGAGAGGCCCATGCCAGTGTCAACCAAGAGAGTCCAGGCCACTTCGGTTTTTCACATTGCGGAAAAGCGGGGGTTTGAGCGGGTGTTCTCGTGGGCGCTGGGTCTGGCGAGTCGATCCGCCGGGCCGCACAATGCCAGGGAGTGCACAGGGTCTGGGATCTGGAACGAAGGATGGGCAAGATGAAAACGATCGAGGCCGAGAACGTGGTCCTGGGCGCGGGGGCCGCGGGTTCGATGGCTGCGTTTGAGCTCGCCCGGCGTGGGGAGCAGGTGATGCTGGTCGAGCAATTCGGGCCTGGCCACGACCGCGGCAGCTCGCATGGCGCGGCCCGGATCACGCGGCACTCGTATTCCGACCCGCTCTACGCGAGGCTCATGCCAATGGCCTTCCGGGCGTGGAGAGAATTCGAAGCCCTGTGCGGCCGGACGGTCTATGTGCGTACCGGCGGCGTGACCATCTGCTCCGCTGGCTCCGACCATGTTGCGCTGGTTGCCAGGCATCTCGATGCGCTTGGCGTGCCCAACCTGCGTGCAAGCGGCGCAGAGTGGAATCGCATCCAGCCGGCCTTTGGTCTTCCGGCCGACGCGCACACGGTCTTCGAGCCTGACGCGGGGATGCTCCTCGCTGCGCAGGCGCTCGAACGCGCGACCACGACCGCCCGGGTGCTTCTGGGCGATCGCATGCGCGTGCTGGAACACACACGCGTCCGCAGCATCGACCTCGACGGCAACGCACCCGTGCTCGTCTGCGACGGCCTCGCGATCCGCGCCAATCGCCTGATCGTGGCGGCGGGCGCGTGGGTCGACCGGCTGCTTCCCGGGCTCGCCGGGCGCAGGGAGGTCACACGCCAGCAGGTGCTCTATTTTCGACCCGCCGATCTCACACCTTACGAGCTGGGACAATTCCCCGTGTTCATCTCGATGGGCCTTGGGCCTGACGCTGCCTTCTACGGCATGCCGGCCTGCCTGGGGATGGGCGTCAAGGTCGCGCGCCATGCCGGGCCCGAGGTCGATCCCGACCTTTCCGACCGCGCCATCGATCCCGCGTACATCGACGGGGTGCGCGAGTTCCTGCGCGTGGCGATCCCTGGGCTGGCGCAGGCCGCCGTCGATCGTACAGAAACGTGCCTCTACACCGTCGACCCGCGTGAGCATTTCCTGCTTGATCTCCTGCCTGGGCACGGCCGCGTGGTGGTCGCAAGCGCGTGCAGCGGCCACGGCTTCAAGTTCTCGTGCCTGGTCGGCCGCGTGGCGGTTGCGCTCGCGCTCGAGGGGGGAAGCCAGATCCATCCCCCCGAATGGACGATCGCGGCCCGGCTCGGCTAACCGCGGAACCTGGTCCTGGGCGCGGCGGCCGCCATCTCGTGGATCACCTTCATGATGTTGTATGCGGTAAGCTCGCAGAGCAGGACCGTGACGTCCGCATGGAGTGCATCAGAGAGCTCGGGCTCGACCTTCTTCATCGCGCTCACCAGCCGCGCTTCCTGATCGGCCAGTTCCCGGGCGGAGATCTTGCCATCCGCGACCGCGTCCATGAAGGTCGCGAGCCGGGTGGCGTGCTCGTCGATCACCGGGGCGTCGGAATTCGCGTCGAGCCAGGGAACACGCGAGGCAGCGGCTTTGCTCATGGGTCGGTTCTCGTTGGAAGAAAGAGACACGGCCGAAAAGGGCCTTGATGGATGCTTATCGTTCGATGAGACGGCGAATCACGGACAGGCGTTCCTGGAGCCTGGCCCGGCCCTCGGGCTCGACGACCCTGGCGCGCCAGTCGCCGGGCAGGAAGGCGAGCGAGGTGCATTCGAGCACGGCGTTGATCTCTTGCTTTTCCTTTTCGAGCCCCTGGGCCGAGGGGATGAAGTCGCTCGAGGCGGCCTCGAGGTCGGCCCTGGAGATGGTTTCGCGGCCTTGCACAAGCGCGCGCCGTTTGGCCGCGAGCACGATGCTCTCGATATCCGCCCCCGAGAGCCCGCGATCGGCGAGGGCGAGCGGGTCGGCATCGGCGTCGAGGGACGTCCTGTTCTTCCGCGCCATGATCCGCACCATGGTGCGCACCTCCTCGCCGGTGCGCGGGCTGAACAGCGGCAGGTGGACCTCCGCGCGGCCCTGGCGCTTGAGATCGATCGGCAAGAGCTCCGGCCGGCTGGTCATGAGCATCCACACCAGCCGGCCGCGATAGCGCGTGTCCCCCATCTGGGCCGCGATCATCGAGAACACGCGGCTCGAGGTGCCGGAATCGCCGCCGGCCTCGCGGTCGCCGAGCGCGGCGTCGGCCTCGTCAATCACCACGATCACCGGGCCCATCGCGCGCAGGACCGCCAGAATCTGCTGCAAGTTGCTCTCGGTCTCGCCCACATATTTCGAGCGGAAATTCTTGAGCTTCACGCACGGCACGCCGACCGAGCCGGCGAAGCACTCGGCCAGGAACGTCTTGCCGGTGCCGACGGGTCCGCAGACGAGATATCCCATCGGGCTGGCGTCGAGCCGGCCCCTGGTCAAGAGCCCGGCGTCATCGATCAGGCGGGTGCGGACGGCCTCATTGCCCACGAAGTCGTCCATGGTGTGCGGCGGCTCGACGAACTCCACGAGCCCGCGCGCCTGGCGCTCGATGAGCCCCTTCTTGAGCGCCTTGAGGCTTGCGGAATCGAGCGGCCGGCCGGTCCCCGCGGCCAGGGACAGCAGGCGGTCGAGATTGACGAGCTTGAGCCCGGCCGTAAGCGCGGCGAGCGCCTGGGCCGTGAACGCCCCGCGCGTCTCTGAGCGCGACGCGTCCCCCTGCTCGTGCCACGCGATGAAGCCCTCACGCTCGGCAAGCGACGGCATCTCGACTTCCAGGTTGGCCACGTGCGCGCTCGACGTGAGCCGCTCGTTGAGCTCGGCAAGCTGGTCGCAGAGCAGGCAAAACGCAATGTTCCGCTGCTTGATATACGGGTTGCGCGCCCACGACAGCAAGCGCACCAGCCGCGTTCCCTGCGGACCGGCCAGCGAGCTGAGCTCCGCCGAGGGCAAGATGTACTGCGCCTGCTCGAAGATCACCGCCAGCCGGAGCTGCCGCCTGGGGTCCTCGGTGAGCAGGATGTTCTGCACAAGCGCATCGAGCCAGGCGAGCACGCCGTCGGGATCGCGGGGCCAGGTGCGGGGCTCGCCCGCGGCCTCGGTTAAACGCGCAACCATGTGACGATGCCGCTCGCCGTCCGGCCCGGCGTGGACCCGCAGCCCCTGCGAGAGGTCGAACACGAGCACGGCGTCCCATCCGCCAAAGAGCTGCGTCGCCAGAAACTCCGGGATCGCGCCATACGTCGCGCCCGGCTCGGGCCGGGTGCGCACCAGGTCGCTCACGTTGCCGTGGAGCACGAAGACGCAGGTCGTGCCCGCGAAATAGAGATCGGCAAACCCGCGCGCCCACGCGGGATGCCAGTCGGGAACCGCGCGGGCGGGCGCTTCGCTTCGGGGCGCGGCCGCCGCGTTCGAATCAGCAGATGTTGATGCCATGCGGATCGTGATCCCAGGGTCCGAGATGCCGCGATCAGCCCACCTCGGGCACAGGCTCGAACGCCTTCATCCCCGGCCCAAGCTCCTTGGTCGCGGGGGCCGTCTTCGCGGTCTCAGGCGTCACCAGGCCCGCTTCCTTCTCAAATTCCCGCAGCGCATCCTCGGCCAGCGACTTCTCGACCGAAATCTCCCTCTGGATCTCGTCGAGCCCCTCGCCCGATAGGTCCGACGCCACCCGCACCCGCGCCCGGTTCCGGTCGATCTGATCCTGCAAGATCTGCTCCGCCTGCCCGAAATCGGTCGTCACGTTGAACTTGAACTGGGTCGCAAGCTCGGCCATCTCGGACTCGGCCCGGCTCATCTTGAGCTCGGCGTCGTAGCGGCTGATCCTGTGCTTGACCTCGTCGAGCTTCTTCACCGCGTGCTGGATCTTGACCAGGTTATTTTGATATGCTTGCTCGTGGAGCGCAAGCTGCTTCTCGTTTTCGCTCAGCTCTTCCCTCGCCCTGCGCAGGTCGAGGGCGAACTTCGCGGCCGTGTCGCGATCGTTCGAGCCCAGCGCGGCCTTGATCTTCGCCTCGAGCACGGCCACCTGCTTGCGCTCGTTCGTCACCTGCCGCTGCACGCGCTCCACAAGCGCCCGGTACTGCGCCAGCCCCTCGCGCCCTTCCTTCATCTGCTCGATCGAGCGGTCGTATTCATACTGCATCTCGGCGATCGGGTCCGCGCCCCGGATATAGTTCGCGAACTTGTTGAGCTGAGCCTGAACCGCCTTCCAGATCTTTCCCAGAATCATCAGCCAGCCCTTTCGTGAATACGATGCGCGCTCGAGCGGCGTGTCGCCAGACGTGCCATGATGTTCAATATGCTAGCCCACGCTTGCTGCGAACGCCATGCCATGGTCGCCTTGGAACGGGTGTGATCTCACCAGCTTCCCTGGCCGCCGTCTGGAGTCCAGGAGCCTGCCCCCGCGCCTGGGTCTGGCATGGTGGGCATCGGCGGCGGAGCCGGGATCGACGGCGGTTGGGCGGGGGCGGCCGAGCCTGACTGGGAGATCTGGTTCAGGATCGCGGCCGCCGCGCCGATGGCGAATGCGCCCGGGTCCACGCCGGGCGCGCCGTTCCATCCCGAGCGGGACTGCCAGCGCCTGGCCTCGGCGTCTTGCTGCATCTGCCGCCACATGGCCTGTTGCACGGCCGTGTTGTGGGCGCTGCGCACGAGCTGAATCGCCGAGCCGGCGTGCTCGACAGCGGCTTCGTACTCCTGGGCGGAGAACTGCTGCATGGCGATCGAGAGCTCGGCATCGGCCGCCGAGCAGTCGACACCCACGCCCATGGAGACGAACGACCGCGCCTTGCGGATCGCCCGGGCCGCCACGTCGATTTCTTGCTGGGCCTGGGCGGCGAGGCGGAGATCCTCGCGAAAGAGCTGCTCCGCCCGTTCCAGATCCTGGGCGGCCCCGCGCACCGCCTCGAGCATCCGCGCCTGTTCGCCCCTGGGCTCGCCCATGGCCGCGCCCACCTGGTCGAGCACGGCCTCCGCGGCCTCGAAATGCTGGTTGGCGGCGAGCCGATCCTCGGACCGGCTCATGAGCCGCCCGCGCACCTCACCCGCCCGGGCGCGTGCCTGCGCCAGCTCGCTCTCAAGCTGGGCGTAAGCGGCAAGGTCGCCCTGGGCGCCATCGGCCGCGATCGACGCTTCCTCGCCAGCCGTTTGGATCAGCGCGCGGACCCGCGGCCAGTCCGGGCGCGCGGCACGCAGCAGCGTCTCGATCTCGCCGCGATCGTGCTCCGCGCGGGCGAGCGCATCCTCAGCCACGGGGCCGATGCGGCCCACGTTGGCCTGGAAAAGCGCGGCGGCCTCGGCCACATGCCGTTCCAGATCCGCGTGCGACGCCTGCACGTCCTCGCGCGCCTGCACAAGCTCCGCCAGCCGCTGGTCGATCGCGCCCAAAAGCCCCGCCGCCTGCTCCTGCCTCCGCCCCAGCTCTTCCAGCTTGCGCCTGGCCGCCAGATACCGCTGCGCGTCCGCGGCCGCGCGCGCCTCGCCAGCCACCGTATCAAAGCACCCGGCAAGTCCCCGCGCCTGGGCGAGATTCTGCGCCACAGCCCCCCACGATGCCTGCGCGAACTCGTCACTCAGCCGCTTGAGCGACGTCTCGGCCGCCGGCAAGAGACCACGCAACCGGTCGCTCTCCGCCTTCCGCGCAGCCTGTTCGATCAGGCAGAACGCCTTCGCCTTCTTGACCTCCTCGATCGTCTCCCCCGCGCGGCTGATCATCGTCCGGGCGCCGGCAAGCTCGCGATCCGCGGCCGACGCGTCGCCTTCCTCAAGCGCGCTTTTCACCAGCCGCAGGTGCTCGTCCGCCTCGCCCAGGAACCCGTCCGGATCGCCCCCATCCTCGCCCAGCGCAAGCCCGTGCGCCCGGTGCTCCTCAACCTGCTTCCGCAGCGTCCCGAGCGCGTTCCTGGCCTCGCCCGCCTCGGCATGAATCGCCACCGCGCGCTCCACACGCTCCAGCACCCCACGCACCAGGGCCACAAGCGCATCAAAATGCGTCCGAGCCCCGATCGGGTCGGGCGTGAGCACCCCCTTCAGCCGCCCCAGCTCCACGCCCAGCTCCCCAGCCTCGCCCTGAAACCGCGTGCTCGCGTACCCAAGCGCACGCAGGCTCTCGATCGCCCGCGCAATCCGCGGCACCGCCTCATCCACCCGCGCCGCGACCGCCCGCGCCGCCTCATGCGCCTGGTCCAACCGCTCGTAATCCGCCTGGCACGCCGCCGCACCCTCGTCGATCGGGTCAAACGCCCGCGCCGTGTCAACGATCGCCTCCACCTTCTTGAGCGCTTCGCTGTCAAACGCCGTGCCAGCCTGATCGGCGAGCTTCTTCCCCTGCTCGAGCGCGTCCATCGCGGCCAGCCACTGGTCCCACAGCTTCGCCAGCCGCTCCTCAAGCGACCTGTAAAGCTTGAGCGTCTCACCCGCGATCGGGGCCTTGAAGTCCGGGTCCGAGGCCGGCAACAGCTTGAGTTGATCCTTGAGATGATCGAGCCGGTCCATCACCTCCACCGAGCGGGCGCGATACCCCTTCATGAGCGTGCTGAGCTTGCCTTGAGCCCGCCCCCGCGCCCGCTTGATCACAAACGCCACCAGCACCCCCGCCGCCAGGAACGCGCCCCCCAGCCCCAGCCCAAGACGCACCGGCGAGACATAATGGGACACCCTCTGCGGCTCGAGCGGCGGAAACGCCACGCGCGAATCGCCGCTCGGAAGCGACGGCAACGACCGCGAAGCGGGCGGCGGCGCGGGCACGGGCGGCGCCTGCGTCTTCGCCACGGCCGTGCGCTCGTGCTCCCGCACCCACGCGTCCACCCCCTCCAGTAACGCGGTGATCGCCTGCGAATAATCGTTCCGCTTCGCCAGCGGAATGAACTTCTTCTCGATCAGATCACGATCGAGCACCTGCCCCCGCAGGCCAAGCTTCTCCCGCAAGCGCGCCCCGGTTTGCATGGCGATCCGGTGGTCGCCAAGCGCGATCGCCACGATCACCGACCGTTCGCCATCGAGCTTCAGCTTCTTCGCCTCCGCCTGCCGCCGCCACTCGCGCTCAAGCGCACTCACATATTCAAGCGCAGCGCCCGATCCTTTGCCAAAACTGTTCACGATCGCCACGTAATACGTCTGGCCCGAGCCCTTTTCGAGCCGCTCGATCACCGGCTTCACGGAGTCGAACGAGCCCGAGACACCCGCCACATAGACGCGCTCCCCCGTGAACGGCGGAAACGGCGTCCTTTCCTGGGCTTGCACCCCGCCCCCAGGCGCGAACACCAGGGCGAGCATGGCGATTTGCAAAGGCGTATTACACTTCATGGCTGCTCTGTCGCGATGTGTCTTCTCGTCAGCACCCCGCCGCAGATTCAAGCTAGCCGTTTCCTCGCGGACTGGCAACGAGCGCCAGGCAAGGCCGCCGGCCTGGCGAAGCTGCGTCGCCCGCGGGAACCAAACCGTCGACTCGCTGCACAACCTCAAGCGAACGTGCCGCCCAGCGCCCACGGTTTGCACCTCCGCTTCTTGATGCTTTCGATCGCGAATTCGGATGACAGCGCCCAACGCGTGAAGACGCATCCCCACAGCACAAACCACCCCGTCGTCACGGAGCACCTTCCCGGCACAACCCGCCCAGCCGGAAACCGGCAACAGGATCGCCTGGCTGCCGCAGCCGAAATCTCGCAAACGCCTCCCGCGCAGGCTTCGGCCTGTCGCAGCGCGCTGGCTTCGCGTTTTCCGCGCGCTGGGTTCGGTCCGCGCAGGCACAATGGGTTCGGTTCGCACGGGCGCAATGGGTTCGGTTCGCAGTCGACGGTTCTCCTTTACTGGCTTCATATTACGGAGGGCTTTTGCTCGATCTTGCGCAGCGGTTGTGGCCACATTTTCTGTCGCGCTTTGGCATCACTTTCTGACACGCCTGGGTTCGATTTCTGGCGTGGTTGGGTTCCTTCGTCGGCGCGGAAACAACGCCCTCGACAGCGCTGCCGATACGAGCACGCAGCGCACGCTCGTGCGCGGATTTCGTGCCAGGGCCGCCCCTCAACGCCGGCGCCCAGCCGGTCACGATTCTTTCCGCGCGGTGGGTTCGGTTCGCGCGCTTCGTCGGCGTGGAAACAACCCCCTCGACCGCGCCTCCGATACGAGCACGCAGCGCAAGCAAGTGCGTGCATTCGTGCCAGGCCCGCCCCTCAACGCCGGCGCCCAGCCGGACTCGATTTTTCCGCGCGTTGGGTTCGGTCCGCGCGGGCGCAATGGGTTCGGTTCGCGCGGGCGCAATGGGTTCGGTTCGCAGTCGACGGATCTCCTTTACTGGATTCATCTTACGGAGAGCCTTGGCTCAATTCTGCGCAGCGGTTGTGGCCTCATTTTCTGACACGCTTCGGCTTCACTTTCTGACGCGATTGGGTTCGGTTTCTGGCGTGGAAACAACACCCTCGACCGCGCCCCCGAGACGACCACGA
>DAIDHX010000190.1 GCA_027451885.1 Planctomycetales bacterium | reverse complement strand
CACCCGAGAGCGTTTTCAAAGGCGATGTCGCGAGCGTTGAGGCCACCTTGAAGCTCGACGGCTACGAGGGGCGCGAAGTCGTCGTGACCCTCGAACGGCCGCACGCCTCGCCGCTGCGGCAAACCTTGACGGCCTCCGCGGCGAGTACGCGGCCCGTAGTGACCTTTCGAGTCCCCATGGACGAAGTGGGCACCGTCCCACTCACGATGGCCCTGGCGCCGATGGAGGGGGATGTTCTGGCGGACAACGACAAGCGGACGGTCTCCATCCAGGTCGCCGACGATAAGGCGAAGGTCTTGCTCGTCGATAACGAGGCACGATGGGAGTTTCGCTATGTGCGGAACGCGCTTACGCGTGACCCGAGGGTGACGGTCGAGGCCGTCGTTTTCCAACAACCGGCGACGCCTCAGGGTAGCGGTCCGGAGTTTACGTACAAGACCGAGTTGCCCGCTCGGCCCGAGGCGGGCTCGCTCCAGCCCGATCCACTGGGGAGCTTTGATGCGATCGTGGTCGGCGACGTTGATCCTGGCAACATTTCGCCTCAGGTTTGGGGGCGGCTGGAGACGTACGTGGCGGAGCGCGGTGGGACGCTGGTGATCAGCCCTGGTCCACGATTTTGGCCGGGAATTCAGGGTCAGAACGAGACGGTGCGGAAGTTGCTCCCCGTGCTCAACCCGGTCCTGGCTCCCGTGGACCCGAAATCGGCCAATCCGGCTCATCCGAGCTTGCCCCCGGGCGTGGCGCTGACGCCGACGCTGGCCTCGACGTCCGACGCCAATGCGTGGCCGATGCTCCAGCTTGCCGCTGAGCCCGAGCAAAGCCGGCGTCTCTGGGCGGGACTGCCCTGGCTTCCCTGGGCCTTGACCGGAAAGTCGAAGCCAGGCGCGACCGTCTTGGCCACGGCCCGCGACGAATCGGCGTCGGTGATCGCGGCTCAACCTTATGGGCTCGGTAAGGTCCTCTGGGTCGGCACCAACGGGACCTGGCGCTGGCGGTACCGCGTCGGCGACGCCTACCACCACCGCTTCTGGGGTCACGTGATCCGCTGGGCATCCGCTGGGAAGCTGACGGCCGGGAACGCCTTCGTGCGTTTCGGCCCTCTGCGCTCGCGGATCGCCGAGGGCGAGGCCGCCCACATTCAGGCCCGAATCAGCGAAGGGGTTCCCGGCGTGAACCGCGAGCTACTGATTGCGGCTCGCGTGTTTAAAGCGGGGAATCCGGATTCGCAGGCGGTCGCCGTCGTTCCGCTCCGTGCGGTAGCCGGCCAGCCCCGGACCTTTGAGGGTGCGGCTCCCACGCTGCCGCTCGGGACTTACGTGATGCGGCTCGACGTGCCCCAATTGACCGATGCGCTTCATCTTCAGGAGGGCGACCGGACGCCGGAAGCCGCGCTCGAAGTCGTGGCGCGCGACACGTCCGAACGCGTCGAACTGGCGGCCGCGCGCGATCCACTCGATCGGCTCGCGGCGGCGACGGGGGGGCGAGTGCTGCGAGACGATGAGGCGGGCGAGCTTTCGACGCTGCTGCGGGCGCGAACCAAGCAGACCACCCGCATTGAGGAAACGCCGTTGTGGGATAGCCCGTGGGCGTTGGTGCTGTTTCTGGGGATTTTGACTGTGGAATGGGTGGGGCGGAAGCGGGCGGGATTGCCGTGAGCGAATTCTTGAGGCGCGGTGCAACCGGTCGGTTTGTCTCTCTCTTACCACTCGCGAACTGGCCGTTCTACTGAGACTTCGTCGCTCGGCCCACCAGCAATCTGAGCCAATCCCCCGAATCCCAAAGTGAATAGAAACCATCCTCTTCCGGACTCCGCACTGGCTCCCAGGAAGCATTGGGGAGCCGCTTAACGCGCGCCCGGCAATTCAAACACCAGTAAAATGAGTAAGGTCGCCGTCGAATTTGCGGCCGTCCGCACTGCGGGCAGCCTCGGCCGTATTGCGACCGTTTTATCACAAGATCTTCATCGCAATCGACGCATCGAAAGTAGTCGCATCTCTTCTTGCCCCCCGCGACCACGAACCAGGCCGCGTTCAATAGCCTCTTTCGTTCGCACTGTGGGCAATGTGAGGGAATGAGGTAGCGAAGCAGTTTCACCATCGGCCAAGCGCCTACGAGCATGAAGATGACACTGTTGACCACGTTGAGGAATCCGACGATTCTATCGTCCGATCCACGGCTGGAAAGCAATTGGTGCTGGACGAAATATGGAATAAATAACACCGCGTGTAATAATATTAGTCCCGCAAATGCGTGAACCCACAATAGAGCGCATATCCAGTCACGACGCGGCCCTGGGGGCAAGATCAGGAAAGACAGGGTTGCTAATGCGAACGGTATGGCTAAGAAGAAAACGGGCGCGATGACGAAGCGAAGCGGCCCTTGGGCTTCGCGGGCAGCCATTATCAGGATCAGTGTGACCGCCACGTAAACGACGGCGATCATCAAATGGCGGATCCTCATCGGCGATCTCGCGTGGTTCTGATCTCCAGGACTGACGTACGACACGGGGAAATTTGCGAGTGAAGGCTTAGACCCCTCGGGATCTCATCGCTGGTAGATCGGCAGATATCGATACTCCACCGCCAGCGCCAGGACAGCCATCGCCGTGCAGTAGTTACGTCCCCCCGTGCGGTCATTGCCGTCTGCCGAGAGCCAGCTCCCGGTCTTGTCCTGCTGTTCGAGGAGGATCGCGGCGAGCTTGGGATAGTAGACGAGAAAGTACTTGTCGCCCATCTGAAACATGGCCTGCGAGCAGTAGTAGGCCTCGTAGAAGAAGTATTCGCTCGACCAGCGCGGTGGGTGTTTGAGCAAATACTCCGCGCCCGCGACCGCCTGGGGCGTCTGGTGCTCGCCGCAGATCTCTAGCGCGAGGGTTCCGGTGCCGGTTCTCGGGTTATTCGGGCCACCACCGGGCTGGTACCCGAAGCCCCCATCGCGCGAGGCGCAGCGCTTGAGGTATTCGACGGCGCGGTCGATATTCTCGGACTGTACCGCACAGCCCGCCGACTTGGCGGCGCGGAGGGCGAGGACTTGCCAGCCGGTGACGCTGATGTCGCTGTCGCGGCTCGTGGGTTGATAGCGCCAGCCGCCGGCGTTGTCGGCGTTCTTGTGCAGGTTCTGGGCGAGCAAGATCAATTTGACCGCCTTCGTCAAAGCCTCGCGCGCTTCCTGGGCCAGTGTGGCGTCGGAAGTCATCCCCACCACTTCGGCGAGCATGAGCGTGCTGATGCCGTGGCAGTACATCGGTCCGTGACTGGTGTTCGCCGCGATCAGGCCATTGCCGCGCTGGTGGCCGAGGACGTAGCGAATGCCTTTGTCGACCGTTTCGCGGTAGGGTCCCGGTTCGCCCGGCACATGACCGGCGGCCATGTAGGCGAGGACCGCCAGCGAGGTGATCGAGGTGGCGCGGCCGAAGCCGCCGGATTCCCAGGCGCCGTCGGGCTTCTGCGTGGTTTTCAGGTATTCGAGGGCGCGGCGCACGGCTTGGTCGGAGGCTGCGGATGGGGGACTGGGTCTTGGGCTTTCCGGGGCGTCGGCGGCGTGGATCGGCTGTGAGGCGAGGAAGAGCAGAAAAACGACACAGAGCGGCAGACGAACGAGGATGGCGGCGGGTCCGAGGGGTTGCGGGCTTCCGTTGGCGACGGCCTGC
>DAIDHX010000189.1 GCA_027451885.1 Planctomycetales bacterium | reverse complement strand
CGAGCGCGCCCGCGGCGATCACGCCGAATGCCAGGGCGATCAGGGAACGCTTGTGCGTGGTCGCGTCGCTGAGCGCGCCCGCGGGTGTTTGCGCGGCCAGATCGGCCACGCCCAGAAGCGCGAGCGCTGCGCCGACGCGGCCGGGATCCCAGCCATGCACGGAAGCCAGGTAGACCGCCAGAAACGGCCCCAGGCCGCCGCGCACGTCGGCCAAAATGAAATACAAGGCATCGAGCGCAAAAAGGCTCCTGGCCGCGGGGCTTGGAGTCGTCGCCATGGCTGTCTCCGGTCGCTCGAGCAAGCGCGCTTATGCGCCCGCCACGAAACGGCGGAGACTGAATGCAGGCCGCGTGCCGATTCCGGCTTCTGCCTTGAGATTGCCGATTTTGCGGCAAAATTGCGCGATCCGCACCGGCTCCGACGCGCATTGTGGGCGCGGATCCCCCGATCGGCGGGGGGTTTATTCCCGCGCATGAGACCCGCGCGGGGATGTCCGTCGCTTCGCTGAGAATCCCAGGGCTTAGTTGCTCCGTTTGCGCAACTTTGCGCGGTGGGTGATGCGAGGCGAGCTTGAACTTCTTGCGCAAAACGTCGACCATGCGAGCGACGAGTATGGCTGTGATCGGCTTCGCAACCGATCCAGGCTGGAATGAATCATCACGTAGCGCGTGCTCAGGCGCACCCTACTTACGCACTCCAATAACCGAGGCGGCGACGATCCGTTCACGGATCACAAGCGCGGCCCCAGGCGCGGGAAGCTGGTGCTGCTTGCTCACCGCCACGTGCGTCTCGCGAAGCCAGGCTGGATTGGGGATCGACGGATGGCGATCCGGCGGTGGTTCAGTTCCCCACGCGCCGTCCGGAGCCAGATTTCCAAGCGTCGCGAACTGCAGAATCGCGGGGAGAGTTCTCATCGAATTAGCTCTGCCCCGTCGTGGTCGTGGGAATGGCAAAGCTCAGATGATGCGCGCAATGGATGAGCTGGAGCCTGTGCCACTCTTCCCGCGTGAGGGCGCCGAAGAGCCTGTGCTTGATCACCGGCCCAGGCGAGGCCAGGAAGTGCGCGAGCGCCGCCCTGAGCTCGTCCGCCTCTTCACGCGCTGTGTTCGCGCTCTCGGGTGTGAGCATGTCAGGCACGGGCACGGCCTCGGGTAGCTTGCCCGTCGTGAAGACATGGTTCTTCGCCTCCGCGCTGACTTCCATGCTCGGGTCGTGCGGCGTCGAAGCCGGCAGGTCGACCACCCGTCTCAGCACCAGCGAAAGATGCTTGAGTATCCGCGGCAGCGGCCATGTGCCCACTGTCCTGTGCCCTTTGAGCAATTGCTCAACATCCGGCATGATCTCATCAAAGCTCTTGAACTCGAGCGCCCTGCGTCCGTTTTCCATGGTACCTCTTCCACAAAACAGTCTTTTGGGTGGATGCCGTGATCTCTCCGCGAACAATTTACGTCCTGGAGAATGACCCTTGCAATCGAGCCGCGTTTCTGTAGTATTTAAGGCGTCGCTTCTGTGAGGCGCATGTCACTCAACAGCCGAATTCTCGGATCATTCGCCTAACGGCCGTGGCACAATGTGTGAGCGTCCATTGATTGTCAACAGTCGCGGCGTGGCTAGCGATCACCTGGGTGTCTCGATTGAGGTCGAGCGCTTTGGTGTGTGCGCGTGTCACGGGATTGGACTGCCTCGCCCGATGGGCCTGGACCGCGGGTTGTCCCCGCGCACGGCGGCGAATTGAGGGGAAGGCCAGACTCCATGGCGGAGAAGTCCTCGGAATCTCCCGTGCGGATCATCGGGAGTCGCGAGCTTCATCAGAATCTGCCCGGCATCTTGAGGGAGCTCGAGAATGAGAGCGTCCGCTATGTTCTGACGGTGCACGGCCGCCCGCGTGCGGTTCTGATCGGTCCCGCGCCTTATCTGGGCATGATCACGGACGGCAACCGCGCGAGCGAAGCGCTCGTGGGACTTCAACTCACAGCGCTTCTGGGCGGGGGGATCGAAGCCGTCTCGCTCGATGAGCTGGAAAAAGCGCTCGCTCCGCCCAGGAACAATCCGCAAGACAAGTAGCACAGGCTGGCCGGCGAGGTGCTTTAGACTCCGGGTTCGCGCTCGGGCTCGATCGCGGGTGCGAACTGCGTCTGCGATTTGCGGGCGCGCGCCCGCAAATACTCAAACGCGCCGGGGAGCACGGAGATCACGATAATCGCGATGATCACCAGCTTGAAATTGCGCTGTACGACCTCACGGCCGCCGAACCAGTAGCCCAGAAGCAGGAACGACGAAACCCACGCTGCGCCCCCAGCCACGTTGTATGTGACGAACCGGGCGTAGCTCATCTTACCGATCCCCGCCACGAATGGAGCGAAGGTGCGGATGATCGGAATGAACCGCGCGAGCACGATGGTAAGACCGCCGTACTCCTCGTAAAACTGCTGGGCGCGGAGCAGATGTTTCTGGTTGAGCAGCCGCGAGTCGGCCCGGGTGAAGACCCTGGGCCCGAGCCGGTAGCCGATGGCGTAGTTTACGAAATCTCCGAGCACGGCGGCGACGATCAGGAGCCCGGTGAGCAGCCCCAGATTCAGAGAGGTCGCGGGGTAAGAGGCCACTGCGCCGACGGCGAAGAGCAGCGAATCGCCCGGCAGGAAAGGTGTGACCACGAGCCCTGTCTCGGCAAAAATAATGGCGAAGAGAACGATGTAGAACCAGGGGCCCAGGGTCTGGGCGAACTGGTTCAAGCTCTCGGGTCCGATGTGCAGCAGGACGTCGAAGAGCTCCTTGATCAGACTCATGCGGGACTCCGGGAGACGCGGACAGAGTTGGTCAGTTTGCGGTGGGCTGAACCGCCCCCGCACGAGATTTCACAGGCAAGCGTACATTGGCCATGCCTGCCGAATCGCAGGCCGAGAGCACGTCCGCGAGATGCTGGAACGGCAAGGATGCATCGGCCTTGATCACCACGCCCTGGTCGGCGTAGCGAGCCCGGGCCGCACTCAGCCGAGGGACCAGCCCGTCGAGCGTGAGCGTCTCATCGCCGAGCCGGACCTGCCCCGGGCGGAGGATGGTCAGCACCAGATCATCGGGCGCCGCGGAGACGGGTGCGGCCTGATTGACCTCGGGCGTTTTGACGGTGAACTCGCTGTCGTCCCAGTCATAGAGCCGCGTTGCGGCCATGAAGAAGACGAGCAGGCAGAGGATGACGTCGACCATGGGAGTCATGTTGATGAATGGGGCCTCGTCCGCGCTCGTGCGGTTTGCGAGCATCAGACCGACCCCCGCCGCTCAGCGGCGGCCATGCGCTGGGATTCCGCGGAGACCAGGTCGATGACCTTGCGAGTGCGGTCGTCGAGCTCGCGAACCAGGATGTCGACCTTGTTGAGGAAGAAGTAATAGAACACGACCGAGACGACGGCGACGCCGAGTCCGAACGCCGTGGCGACGAGCGCCAGGCTGATGCCCTGGGCGAGGACCTCACCGCGAGACGGCCCCACGCGGCCGCCGAGTGCATCGAATGCCTGGATGATTCCCACGACGGTACCCAGGAGTCCCAGGAGCGGGCCGAGCGTGGCGGTGGCGGAAAGGACGCGGAGGTTGCGCTTGAGCTCGACGATTTCGGCCGCGGCGTCGTGGCTGACGAGCGTGCGCAGGCTGGAGCCGCTTTGCCCCCAGGCATTGACCACGAGCGCGAAGATCCGCGCCGCGGGGCTTTCATGGGCGCGGCAGAGCTCGAGCGCGCGCTCGCGGTCGAGCTTGCCGCTTGAGAGCCGGTCCAGGAAGCGGTCGACGAACTCAGTGGGCACCACGCGCTCGCGTGAAAGCGCGTAGAACCGCTCAAGCACGTAGCCGAGCGTGACGATCGAGCAGGCGAGCAGCGGCCAGAGCATCGGATTGGCGCGGAAGATCAGCCGGAGCACGCTGGCGCGATCGACCCCGGGCCTGTCCCCTGTTTGGCTGTTTGAGGAGGCAGGCAGCGGGGTTTTCGCGTCGTCGGCCTGCGCCTGGGCAAGCGCGGCCGCGGGAGCCGCGAGCGCGAGCGCGAGAACCAGGCATCGTAGCGTTTGCATCGAGCTCATATCATCCCCGCCAGCTCCCCGCGGCGCGGTCCGTGGCTAGACCACCTTCGAATCGATCCAGGGCATGAGCGCACGCAGCTTCTTGCCCACGACCTCGACCGGGTGCTCACGCTCGAGCCTGCGGGTTGCGCCAAAGACAGGCTGATTCGCCTTGTTTTCGAGAATCCACTCGCGGGCGAACTGGCCGGTGCGGATCTCCTTCAAGATCTCGCGCATGGTCTCGCGCGTCTTCTCGTTCACAATCCGCGGGCCGCGGGTATAGTCGCCGTATTCGGCCGTGTTGGAGATGCTGTAGCGCATGTAGTTGAGGCCGCCCTGATACATCAGGTCGACGATCAGCTTGAGCTCGTGCAGGCACTCGAAGTAGGCGCTTTCAGGCTGGTAGCCCGCCTCGATCAGGGTTTCGAAGGCCATCTTCACGAGCGCGCTTACGCCGCCGCAAAGGACGACCTGCTCGCCGAAGAGGTCGGTCTCGGTTTCCTCGGCGAATGTGGTCTGGAGCACGCCTGCGCGGGTGCCGCCGATGCCCTTGGCATAGGCGAGCGCGAGGGCCTTGCCGGCCGCGGTGCAGGCGGCGGTGGTGGCGATCAGGCAGGGTACGCCGCCCCCCTTGACGAACTCGCTGCGGACGAGATGACCAGGACCCTTGGGGGCGACGAGCGCGCAGTCGACGCCCTCGGGCGGCACAACCTGGCCGAAGTGGATGTTGAAGCCGTGCGAGCAGAGCAGGAGATTACCGGGGCGGAGCCGGGGCTTGACGTCGCGGGCGTAGATTTCGCCCTGGACCTCGTCCGGCAGGAGCATGTTCACGAGATCGCCCGCTTCCGCCGCCTCGGCCGCCGAAACCGGCTTGAAGCCGTCGCGCACCGCGAGGTCGTAATTGGCCGAGCCCGGGCGCTGGCCGACGACGACATTGCAGCCCGAGTCACGCAGGTTCTGCGCCTGGGCGTGGCCCTGGCTGCCATAGCCAATAATCGCGACCGTCTTGCCCTTGAGGAGCGAAAGGTCAGCGTGCTGATCGTAGTACATCTCCGCGGGCATCGACGTCTCCTCTCAAAGAACCGAGCCGGCCAGGGCGAGTTCAGCCCTCGGCCGGCATCGCGTGCATGTTCGCTGCGGTCACTCGCAGCACTAGAGCTCGGAGTGCCCCACGATCACGGTCTCGGGGACGCTCGGCTCGGTCTCGGGCATGGGCTCGTTATCTTCGAGCGGGCGTTCGCCGCGCACAAGCGCGATCCGCCCTGTCCGCGCGAGCTCGGTGATGCCGTAGGGTCGCACCTGCTCGATGAAGGCTTCGATTTTTTTCTCTTGCCCCGAGATCTCGATCATCATGAGATCCGGGCTCACGTCCAGAATTCGGCCGCGGAAAATCTGCACGAGGGCGACGATCTCCGGGCGCAGCGCGGGGGGCGCCTTGACCTTGATGAGCATCAGGTCGCGCTCGACATAGTCCTCGCGCGAGATGTCGTGCACCTTCACGACGGTGACGATTTTCTCGAGCTGTTTGCGTACCTGATCGAGATGCCGATCGTCGCCCATGACGACGACGGTGTTCCGGGAAAGCTGGGCGTCCTCGGTCTCGCCGACGGCGAGGCTCTCGATGTTAAATCCGCGGGACGCGAACATGCCTGAAACGTGCGCGAGCACGCCCGGCTGGTTCTGGACGAGGGCGGAAAGCAGGTGGCGCTTGAGCATGCTCGAGTTCGATTGGCTCATGGACGGAAGCTCCGGGAGAGCGCCCGGGTGACCCTCCCTGGGCGATCGCCGTGATTGCCGCGGAGAGTGGCTGGGGCGGTCCCTGGTTGATCGCGATGGACAATCGCCAACCAGCCAGGGTTCGGCCCGCCTGAGTGCGGGTCGCTCCGTCGGAACAGTATTGTGCCTGGAATTTGCCTCGAGCGCCAAGCCGCATGGGCGGATTGCAGTTGCGCCTGGGCTCGAATGGGGCGTCTCTACCGCGGCATGCCGGGAATCCCCGCGCCTCCCAGCCCCGGGAATCCTCCCCCCGCGCCCGGCGTCGCCGCGCCAGGGGGCTTCTTGGGCTGGGTCAGAATCGCACGGTCGAGATTGATCGAGCGGAAGCTCTCGCCCGGCGTGACGTAGTACCAGGGGCCGAACCGGTCGGCCAGGTCCTTGACCAGCTTCTGGCCGTCGGCGAGCTTCTTTTCGTAGTCGGCCTTCTCACGCTCAGCCTTTTCCGCGGCCGATTTTTCATCCGCGATTGTCCTGGGATCCTTGGGATCGGGCGCGAATGGCCTGTCCGGAATCGCAACCGGACCCGCCGGCGGCATGAACGGCTTCGCGACCATGGATTCAGGCCTGGGGATGATCGTGGGATCGAAGGCCACCGTGAGCAGCAAGTAACGGCTTTCTTGCGTGGCCGCCGTGCTCTTCTTCTTCTTGGGCTCGTCTTTTTTCTCGGCGTCGTCCGGCGTGCCGGCCGTGAGCTCTTCCCCCTCGCCAAACACCGCGCCGCCGTACCGCAGAGTGTAGACCACGCCGTCCTCGGTCGAGATGATCACGTCTCCCTGGTCGGAATA
Source organism: Planctomycetales bacterium (assembly GCA_027451885.1). Taxonomy (GTDB): domain Bacteria; phylum Planctomycetota; class Planctomycetia; order Isosphaerales; family Isosphaeraceae; genus JAKBAP01. The sequence continues at coordinate 22,158 of DAIDHX010000189.1, read as the reverse complement.
CAGACCCTCTCGCGTGAGATAAAAGCCCTTGTTGAGCAGCGACGCCTGGATGATCGCCGTGAGCTTCAGACCCTTCTGATTCGGATCCTTGAGCCCGGGCGGTTTGGGACGGATGCCCACGATCTTGAGGTCGGCAAGCGCATCGGTGAGCGCCCGCAGGCGTTCCTCATTGAGTTCCTGGCCGGCCGGCAAGCTGGCCATCGTCCAGGGGCTGGTCGAATCCTTCCGCTCAATCTCCAGCTTTTCACCGCGCACCAGCCGGAGGAACGGTCCATTCGCGTCGCGATCTTCCTGCGTCTTGTAGTTATCGAAGACGATTTTGCGGATCTTGCCCGCGTCGACCTTGAGCAGGTTGGTCTCGATCCAGTCGGTGAAGCGGGTCGAGAGTTCGGCCTTGATGTTCACGCCGTAGATCCGCTTGCGAGTCGGCTCTCGTACGTAGAACTGCTTCGTCCCGCCTTCCTTGCGCTCGGTTCCCTTGACCTCGTTGCCGATGATCAGGTCGGCGAGGATGGTTTCGCTGGCGTCGCGGAGCGTGATCCGCCGTCCGCGCCCGGTGAGCGTGGTGGTCTTGGTGTCGAGCGGGTCGACCACGCCCATGGCTTCCTGATCGTCGGCGAGGTCGGGCCGGGTGGTGTCCTTGGTGAGATCGATCACGGCCGCGGCGGTCTTGGCCAGGCGGTCCTTGGCGTCGGCGGGATAATTGTAGTGCGAGGGGATGACCCACTTGCCGTCCTGGAACTTGACGTGAAACCGCCTGGCGGTCGCGGTGGATCCGTCGAAGTCGACGACTTCCAGATCGGTGCAGGTGAGAGGGTCGTTGAAATTGGGAAAGAACCGCTCGCCCTGGTCATTGAAGGCCTGGCCGACGCGTGCTCGATCACGCGTGCCCACGAGCGCAGCGCCAAGGAGCACGACCGCGGTCGTGGCGAAGGCCAGTGTCTTAACGAGATCGCTCATCGCTCTCGATCCTTGCTTCCTGGTGTGATGGTTCCAGAGTGTGGGGTGAAGATGCGCCTGCTCAGGCCAGCCGCCTGGGATTGGCACCCTGATTTTCGCGGCGGAGCCGGGCGATCCAGACGGCGAGGCCCAGGAACAGAGGCGGCAGGGGCGGAATCGCCGCCGCCGCGAACCGGACCGAGTTCTGAATCTGGCGGATCTTGCGCTCGGATTCAGCCTTGGCCTCGCGAATCTTTTCTTGCTGCTTGTCCTCGATCAACTGCTTGCGCACCGCGAGCCGGCGCTCGGCGACTTCCTGCAGGTTCGAGAGCTGGATTTCCTTGGTGCGCTCGTCCCAGTCGGTGCGGTTGCGCACCTGCTCGACTTCCTTGTTGAACGACTTCTGGGCGGCGTCGAGCTCCGCGGTCGCCTCCGATCCCGCGGCCTTGGTCGCGGCCTGGAGCTCCTCGTTGAAGAGGCTCGCCTGCTCCTCGAGCGTGGTCAGAGTGCGGTGCCGCGGCCGCTTCTTGCGAAGCTGCACGAATGACTCGTCCCCCGCCAGCACGTCCACGCAATTGAGCACGAACGTCACGTTGTCGAAATCGAGATCCTCTTGCTTGCGCCTGCGCATTTCAAAGAACTGCTCGGAGATCATGTCGAGATCGGCGATCGCAATCACATTCGCTTTCGCGTCGACCTCTACCCTGGGTGCGTCGGCCTTCTTCTCGTCCTTCTTGGCGGCGTCGGGCTTCGGCTCATCGGCCTTGTCCCGGGGGAGCGTGCCGGTGATCCGCGCGGCGAGCGTGTAGCTCGTGCCGCTGGGCACCCAGCGGCGGCGGGGGTTGATGCCGCCAATCCCCATGAACCCTTGCTGCACAACCTCGCTCCACATGATCGTGCCGCCCATGCGGTTGGTGCGCAAAAGCGGGGTGAACTCGATGCCGCCCGAGGTCTTCGGCCGCAACAGGCCGGGGAACAGCGTCACGATGTCCTGGAGGTTGGAGCTGGCGACCTGGTCGTCGTTGAAGGCATCCGAAGCGCCCGAGCCGCGGTGGATGAAGACGATCTCAGGGATGGAAGCGAGATCCATCTTGGGGTGGGGGTTGTAGGGGTTCCAGAGGATGTCGACCGAGGGCCATTCGATGCCCACGAGTTCGAGCAGCGCCCGGAGATTGCCCTTCGGCTCAGGGGGCGGCCCGCCGCCAAACGGCCCTCCCGGAGACTGCCTGGGCAGCTCGGGCGAAATATCGGGTCGATCGATGGGAAGCGGATCCAGGAAAAGCAGCGTCGCGCCCCCCTTCTTCACGTACGCCGTCAGGTTGTCGATCTGCTTCTGCGTGAGCGAGGAGGGCTGGCCCGCCAGGAGCACGTTGATCTCAGTGGGAATTGGCGAGTCGGGCGAGACCGAGCTCACATCGTACTGCTTCTTGAGCTCGGTCACGATCGACCATTCCGGCGTCTGGCTGAAGCTGCGCATGTCCATCCCGCCCATCATCCGGGCGTCGGTCGCCAGAATGCCCACCTTCTTGCGGTTCGAGCGCGAGACCACCCGGATCGAGCGCGTGAGCTCGTACTCGACCGGCAAGCCGCGATCGAAGAAGGGAATCACCACTTCCTCGACGCCGCTGATGAACGCCACGCCCAGGAAGACGTCGACCGAGGTTTGCCTCCCTTGCTCGCTCGTGAAGATCCGCTTGGGCTCGATGCCGTAGCGCTTCTGGGCCTCGCGTGCTTCGTTGGAGTAGAGCTCGGTCTGCACCAGGTTGAGCTGGATCTTGCCGCCGGATCCGGCGGCATATTCCTTGAGCAGGCCGAGCAGGTCGTTCTTGACCTGAACGTACTCGCGGGGGACCTCGGGGCTGTAATACGCCTGGATCAACACCGGCCGATCGGCGGGAAGCTGTGCGAGCAGCTCGCGCGATTCCGCCGAGAGCGTGTGGAGCGCCTCAGCGCTTGCGTCCTTGCGGAGGCCGAAATGGTCAAGCAAGGTGACGACACTGACGATCGCGAGCACGACCGACGCGATTCGCACAAGCGCGTGCATCCAGCGGCCGCGGCTGGCCTCGCCCCCCGCCCAGTGCCGGCGGCCGAGCAGGACCATGTTCAGGTAGAGCATCGCCGCCGCCAGGCCGACGAAGTAGAAGAACCCGGCGAAGGTGATCACCCCCGTGCCGAAATCGGCGAACTGAGCCGGGGCCGACCAGTCCTCGATCCGCCGCCGCAGCAACGTGCCCGCCGGTGAGCCGATGATGCCCAGAAAGATCGGAATCGCACAGAAGACCGCGCCCAGAATGAACGCCACAGTCACGTTCGCCGACAGCGCGGAGGCCACCATGCCAATCGCGATCAGGAGCACCCCCATCAGCCAGTAACCCAGGTAGGTTGCGAACAGCACGCCGGGATCGGGCGCGCCCAGGGACGCCAGAATGAACACCTGCGCCAGCGAAAAGGCAAGCGCGACGGTGTAGATGCCGATCGCGGCCAGATACTTGCCCAGCACCACCTCGACGTCGTTGGCCGGCAGCGTGAGCAGGAGCTCGTCGGTCCCTTGCCGCCGCTCGTCGGCCCATGAGCTCATTGTGACGGCCGGAATGAAGAACAAAAGCAGGTACGGCATGTAGACGTTGAGCTGATCGAGATTCGCGAGATTGTTCGCGAAGAAGGCGTCTTGCCAGAAGGCGACGCAGGAGCTGATCAGCACGAACAGGGTGATGAAGACGTAGCCCGCGGGATTGCTGAAGTAGCTTTGCAGGTTGCGCATGAAGACCGCGGCGATGACGTGGGGGCGTAAGCCGCGGGTGTGGCCCGCACGGCTCGCGAGCGCTGCGTGCTGCCCGGCGGGCGCCTTGGATTCGATCGTGGTCACCGTGTTTGATCCTCAGAAGTCGCTTGTGATCAGACGCGCCGCCCGGATTCCCGGCCGCGGCGAAAGAACAAATCCCATCCTGCCGGACCCTCTGTCAGGCCCAGCGCGAAGTTAAACCGGCTGAGCCGTGAGATTGTGGAACGCCTTTTCCAGGGTGCCGTTTTGCTGCTCGAGCGCGGCGGGCTCGCCATCAAAGACGATCTTGCCGTCATGGATGAACAGGATGCGGCTGGCGATCGGGTCGACCTCCTGCAGAATATGCGTCGACACCAGGATCGTTTTCGATTCCCCGAGCTCGCGGATCAGCTTGCGGACGCCGCTGATCTGGTTGGGATCGAGTCCGGAAGTAGGCTCGTCCATGATCAGGACCTCGGGATCGTGCAGCAGCGCCTGGGCCATCGAGACCCGCTGCCGGTACCCCTTTGAGAGCTTGCTGACCGGCTTGTGGGCCACGGTTTCGAGCGAGCACTGGGAGACCACGGCGTCGATGCGGTCCTGGAGTTTGCGCCCGCCCATGCCCCGTGCCGCGCCGAAGAACCGGAGATGCCCAAGCGGCGTCATGTCAGGGTAAAGCGGTCCGTTTTCCGGCAGGTAGCCCAGGTGTTCGGCAGCCTCGATGCGGTCGGTTTGCACGTCGAGCCCCGCAATCCGAGCCCGGCCGTGCGTGGGGGCGACAAACCCGGTCAGCAGTCGCATCGTCGTGGTCTTGCCCGCGCCGTTCGGCCCCAGGAACGCCACGACCTGCCCCTTCGGAATCGTGAACGACACGTCCCGGACCGCCAGGAAAGGGCCATACTGCTTGCATAGCCCATCGGCCTCGATCATGACGGGCTTCGACATATTCCCTCGATCCTCCTCACTCGCTCTCAACAAACGCCCGGGCGCGGCCTGCGCCGCGGGCTACCGTGTCGACTCGATCGTACAGATCCTGGACGCACGATCAAGCAGGGGTCAAGAGCTCAGGCTGGAACTCAATCCGCTCATCCGACTACGCGGAACTGGCTGAATGGGTTCATTATGCGCAGCCATGTTCCCCAACGCAACGGACTGTTGTCCAGGCGGCGCGCATGCGTGCATTTAACGGCCGCTGGCGTTCTTCATGCGCTCGATCACCTGCCGCTCGAAGCCTTTTCCCTCCTTGATTGCGCGGTCGGGATCATCCGAAAGCGCAAGGCCGTACTTGAGCGCGATCGGCAAGAACGCATTGGGGTCGGCGAAGGCGAACCGCGCGACCTGGCCCTCGGTCTCGAGCGGGATGAAGCGTTCCTTGCGGCCGGCGGTCTCGAGGGCGAAGTTGGCCGCCCTGATCGCGGCCTCGAGGTCGTACCAGTCGCCGCGATTCTCCGCGCCGAAGCGAAACAGCCTGCCGCCCACAATGAATCGGACGCGATAGGGTCCCTCGTCGGCGTCGGCCTCGCTGTCACTGGGTTTTTCTTGAGACTGCACCGCGCATTCGATGGGAAACGCGTGATTCGTCCCCGCGCCGAGATCGAGCATGAGCAATCGATCGTGCCGGCAGGGAAGCTCGCCAGTTTCCGCGTCGAAGGCGACCAGCCGGCCGGCGAGCGCAAGCGCGCTCGAGATGCCTTCCGGGTCGGTGAGATCGAGCTTCGACCCTGGCTCACCCAGGCCGCGCGCGCGTGCCTCGTCCTGCGCGTTCCTGAGCCGGATGATGGTCTCTGCGCTCCCCTCGGGCAGGATTGCCGCGGCGTGCAGGTCGTCGAGTGCGGCCGCCAGGTTCAGTCCCTCCCGTTTCCACTTGAGCCAAGTCGCAGCCCGCGGGGTGAGCCGATCCTTGAGCCGGGCAAGCGCGTCACGCCCGGGTGCGCCCAGCTTGTCGTAGAGCAACGCGGCCGCGACCTCGTCGATCGGTCCGAGGGCTTTTTTCCCCGAAGGTTCGAGATAGAGGGGTAAAATCCGTTCGGCGTCGCGTTCGGTGGCGTATTTCGCCAGTTCAGCCGCAACCGCCTCGGGACCTTCCGCGTGGGCGAAGTCGATGAGCCGTTGCAGACCTCCCTCACGATCGAGCGCAACGAGCGCGGACACCGCGGCGAACCGGCTTACGACGTCCTTCGAACGCGTGAGAATGTCCTCGAGCACCGGCTTCGTGGCATCATTCGCCACCCGGGCCAGATCGATGGCATAGGCCTGGTCCAGCCGCGCATCGCCGGTATACGCGAGCAAATACTCACGAAACGCTTTTTTCACGGGTTCGGAGAGCCGCGGCTCGCCGGCCGCGAGCAGGTGATTGAGCGAGAATCCAACCCACTGGTCGTATTCCTTGGGCCGGTCGCGGAAGAGGAATTTGCACACCGCCTGGACCGATTCGGGGGTCGAGGCGAGCGCCGCCAGGTTCTGGGCGAGCCGCGTCGTGTCCTTGACCTTTCCGGATCGAAGGAGTGCGAGCAGTTTGGGCTCGGCCTCGGCAAGCTGATTGCGAGCGGCGAGGGCGGCGGCGTCCGCCGCGATCTCAGGATGGGGATCGTCGACGAGCGCAACGACCGCCTGGGCGAGCCTGGGCTCGTGGAGACCGCTCAAGTTGAACGCGCTCAGAAGCGTGTCTCCAAGCACGGTCACCGCGGCGTGGCGTGGCTTCGCGTCCCTGGACTGGAGTGCCTCCAGAATGAGCTTCGTGCCCTCGTCGTGTCTTCCCAGCTTCGCCAGGAGCGCAGCGGCCCGCATGCGGCACCGCGGCGAAAGCGAAACGTCGGCCGCGATCCGCTCGAGCTCGGCGATCGCCCGCGGCTTGCGCGCCTCAAGCGCCTCGATTTGCACCAGGAAGAGCTCGGCGTCCTTTCGTAGCGTGCCGATCGATTGCGCGAATTCTTGATCGAGCTCACGCTCGGCCTGGGCGCGGACGTCGGCGATCTCTTTCGGGTCGCCGGAGACGTACGGCATGCGGTCGACAGTGGGCTCGTCCAGCTCGGGACCGGGACCCTTGACCGCGTTTTGGCCGCCCATGCCGCAGCCGGCGATCATGAGCACAAGGCAAATTCCAACGAAGCTTCGTCTCATCGGGCAATCTCGTAAGCGGTCGGCCAGATCTCCAGATCAGCGCGGTGGCGCAGCCCTTTCGTCCGCGCGTGGAACGGCTTCAGCATACCGCAAAACCCGGTGGTTCGACGCGATCAATCGTCCTTGCCGCCGTTGCTTTCATAGAGCAGCTTGTGGTCGTACTTCACGCCGAGATAGAAGCCACGCTTGCTCCCCTTCTGGACGGGCGTCCTGAGATCGCCCTGCTCGAAGAGCTCCGTGATCTGGGCCGTCGTCCGCAGAATCCCCGTGCTCCCCTCGCGCGTTTCAAAGAGGAATGCCGCCGGCTTCTCCAGTTCGGCCTTTCCCGTCTCGGGGTCGAACGCCAGCAGGTACTCCTTGACCGGTCGATCGAGCGCAGGGGCATCGCCGGCTCGCAGCCGGTTCTCGATCTTCTCGTATTCGGCATCGTCGACGAGCCAGGCCCTCGCTCCCAGCAGGCGAATCGCGTGGAACGAGCGGTCGGGGTCGTGCTCGTGATACTCGACTCCCTGGAGGTCGTAGCCGTTCTTCGCGGCCCAGCGCTCGACGTCTTCCGGCTTCGCCTTCTCGGGCGCGGGGAGCTCGCTCGGCCAGGCGCACTGGCGGCCGGTGTCCATATCCACAAACGTGATCGATCGGATTTTTGGCTGCGGCGGACCCACGATCGAGCCACGCCACGAGGTACCCTCGCGGGCGCCCGCGCCCAGCGGAAACGGCTGATTCGAATGCCCGGGCTTTCGGGGCGCGGGGGGCAACGGCGGCAGGCTGACTTTCATGAAGGCAGGGTCGTCCGTGAACTCCTTCGCATGTGCATTCCACCACGCCGCCCAATCCGCCGCGAGCTCGTGAAACAGCTTCAATTTGAGGTACCGGGAGATCGGACCGCCCGAGAGGTCGACGAAGTGCAGCTCTTCCCTGCGGAACTTTTCTCCGGTGAGCGTCTCCAGGGCGCCTGTGATTTCACGGTACGGCATGCCGAAGCCAAAAAGCTGGCCGCGGCCCAGGTTATTCAAATCGTGCTGCTGGAGAAACGCGAGCATCTCGGGATCGTTGTGTCGGAGTCCCATGTCGCTGCCCGCCTTGACGAGCGTGCGCGGAATGGCGCGGATCAGGGCGGGAACCGCGCGGGGGTCGCCGATCGCCCGGAGCGTGAAGCCGAGCGACCGCAGCTCAAGGTTGTCCGTGGCCTGGTCCAGCTCGTTCACAAGCGCGGGTACCGCTGCGCTGCCGAGCGTTGCCATCTCCCGAATGGCCTCCCAGCGTTCTGGTATGTTGAGATGTTGATCCTTGAAGATCTCGATGGCGCGGGCCACGCGCTCGGCGGCGGTCCCGGCATGGTCCTGCTCCTTCGCCTCCTGGGCCAACGCCTCGAATCCGCTCATCGCCAGCACGGCGACGAGCAGGCGAACGCCTTGGCCTGGAAACGACCAACCCAAGCAAAAATAGGCGACCATATGAGCAATTCTCTTTGAGTGAGTCCCGGGTCATGCAACTGAGCGCCATCCTCTGACAAGTATCACACGCCGCGCGTTTTGATTCCATGGGATTGATCCCGGGGCGAATCGCGGATCAAGACACGCGGCAATCGCGGACATTCGCTGGCTGATACTGGGGTTGTTCTTTCTCGCGATCTGAGCGCATGCGACGACGAGAACGCAATGACGGTCTCCCGCGGTTTGATTCCTCTCGAGCATCCGTTTGGTTGCGGGGCTTGCGGTCCTTGTCCGATGGCCGATGGGAGCGTAAAGTTGCGGCCTGCGGGAAAGAAACGTCCGGGGATGCAAGGATTTCAGGCGGAACCATGGGCGATCGAACCCTGCGCGGGGCGATCATCGGTTGCGGCCATGTTGCCCAGTATCATCTTTCAGCCTGGGCGCAGGTAGACGCAGTGGAGCTTGTCGCACTCTGCGACCGGGATCGCGCACGTCTCGAGGCGGCCGCGGTGAAGGCTCCAGGCGCTCGACTTTACGACAGCGCGCAGATGCTGTTCGACGCCGAGCCCGCGCTGGATTTCGTGGAGATCTGCACCCAGGCGAATGCCCATCGCGAGCTTGTGGAAATGGCAGCGGGCAGGGGGGTGCACGTCCTCTGCCAAAAGCCAGCCGCCGAAACGCGCGCGGAACTCGTGGCGATGATCGAGGCCTGCGACCGGGCCGGCGTACGGCTCATGATCCACGAGAACTGGCGCTTTCGTTCCTGGTATCGGACGCTCAAGCGCACGCTCGACGCCGGCTCGGTGGGAACGCCAATTCGAATTCGGCTCGCCCATCGCGACTTCCGTGCGCTTCGGCCGGATGGGTTCCGGGAACAACCCTACCTGGCGACCGCGCCTGAGCTCATCCTGCTGGACATGGGTTGCCACCTGGTCGACGTTGCCCGGTTCCTCATGGGCGCGGTGGAATCCGTCTCGGCAACGACCGGGCGCTTTGGCGAATCCAACGTCGGCGAGGACGTGGCCACGCTGATCCTGCGTTTTGAATCCGGAGCGCTGGGGTTGCTGGACTTTTCGTGGTGTGCGGCGGCCTTCGACGCCAGGCTCGAGTGGGCACTCAATGAAACGGTCCTCGAGGGGAGCCAGGCGACCATCCGGCTCCTGGCTGACGGCGCGCTCGAGCGGATCACGCTTGCCGGCGAAAGCTCGCGCATTCTGCCCGAACCAACCTGGCCCGGGGATGTCTATCTGGAAGGTTACCTGGCCACGCAGCGGCATTTTATTGAGGGTCTACGCACGGGCCGGCCGCATGAAACAAGCGGGCGGGATAACCTGGCGGTGATGGAAGTTGTTTGGGCCGCGTATACAAGCGCCCGGACCGGCCGCGTTGTGAGAATCGGCTCGACTCGACCGGTTAACGGTCCACGCTCCCTTGTCGAACGCGAGGACGGACGGTAGATTCAGTTGCGTCGACAGGAGATTGGTCACGCACCCGTAGCTCAATTGGATAGAGCATCGGTCTACGGAACCGAAGGTTAGAGGTTCGAATCCTCTCGGGTGTACTTTGTCAGAAGCCGAGACCATCCGACTCGATGCGCCAAACCCCTTGTCAACAAGGGGTTCTGTGTTTAAAGGCTCGGCATCTCCCGATTGAGCCATGGCGCCAGGATGCGACACAAGCAGACTCGAAACGTCCCCTGCGGTGGGAAAATCGTAGGAAAGGCGTTTGCTGATGGGTCAGCCTTTCGTCCTGGTCATGGCCCGGGCCTCGGACCAGCGCCGGTCGGCTCGAGGCTCGGTCGCTTTCAGGCGGCGGCCACAATGTGTCCTGGGCGGGGTATGGTGTGGCGGCCGGTCAGTTCGAGGCTCGAATGCCGCATGAGCCACCGCAAACCGCAAAACAAGACGCCAGCGGCAACGGCAAACACCAGCGAATCAGTCGAAATACGTCCGACCGCGCCTGGGGAACGATGCCGTTCTCAATCCGCCAGGCTCAGTTTGAGCCGCTTGCCGATTCCATCAGCATAGCGAGCGAGGGTGTTGACCGTGGGATTGGGGCAGTATCCGTTTTCCAGCCGACTCAGGGCCGCCTTATCAATCCCCGATCGTTCGGCAACATCACCGAGGCTCAGACCGGCCAGCTCGCGACGTTGCCGCAACCCGGCGATGAATCGGGCGATTGCGAGGGCGTCATCCGTTTCGGTCGGTTCGTTCGTCTCGGCGATCCTTCCATGCTCGCAATGTTCGCCTGCCAGAGCCTCACGGGCGGCCCGCTCTTGAGACCGGGAATCGGCCTGCCGGACAACAGACGCGCGCTGTTTGGGCGTCGGGGCGTCTTTCGGGGCGACACGTTCCATGGGCGAATCCTTCAGTCCTCAATGGGAAACGCGGAAATGGGGCGGATCAGTACGTAGTCCACATCAGGAATGAGTACAAAACAACGACAATCCGTCGTCCAGTTGATGCCATCCCCGTGAGCAGAGGAAGGCCCGTGGTAACGATGTGGCGATGGTTTCCGTCAGGGTCGTCGGGGCCATCCCAAACGATCAAGTCGTAGTACATCGGGCGATTCCACGGTCCGTTCCCGATCCCAATCGGGCCTGAATGCGTCGTGGATTTATATTACAAACTTGTCATTACATCAACAAGTGTTGTTGTTACCATGGATTCGAGCCAGGCGCTGGTTCTCCTGGCGGCACGGGTTGCGGCGGAACTCGGTGATGGCGTGCCGTTCCTCTCGGTCGAAGGGGTTGGTGTGTTTGTGCTCGACCCAAACGCGCCGGAGGTTCATGCCGAACGGGATGGCCTCGAGAAGCGTCGCCCAGGCGGCCACTCCCTCAAGGCCGGAGTGATCGAGGCGGATGTGGTTGGGAAAACCGCAGGTAACGTGGAGCTTGCGATCCCCAACCGTTTTACTTCGTGGAAGTTGAGGGATTCCACCTTCGGTTCAGGCAACCGAAGGTGAGTGGTTCGAATCCTCTCGGGTGTAGTGCACTTCGCTGGGCGAAAAGATCCGAGTTAACGCCTGAATTACTGCGGAGCCGGTCCAGTGGGCATCGCGCGACCGGAAGCGGATCCGGACGAATGCGGGCCGACAAGCTCGCGAATTCGCATGGGCCCAAGCCGGGGCTGACCCTCGCGCGGGTCAGGCATGGTCGGCTTGGTGTTCGTTGGCTCGGAATCATCAGGCGCGGGGCCCGGAGTGCCAGGCGCCTGGACGGGAGCAGGATCCTGGTACGACTGCATCTGACCCTGGCCAGTATTCGAGAGCGAGATCCCGCCGATAAGCTGAAAGCGATTCTGAATCGTCGGATCCGCGAACGACATCCGCGACACCACGTTATTGGTCGCGCCCCCTCTGGCGACCACGATCGTCGGGCCACCCGCCTCATCCGCTCCCGAACCGACCTGAATCTCTCCCCCATTGCCCGTGCCTTGCCCGGCTCCGCCGTTCGTGGCCAGCACGGCAATGCCGGTGATGTTCCCCGGGCGCATGCTCGAAATCCCGTACATGCCCGTGAGGTACATCCCGGTTGGAATCGCGGTTCCGCTCACGCTCGCCGCCGTGCCTCCCGAAGCCGGCCCTGCGCTTCCCAGCGATCCGCCCACCGCCGATGTCGCACCCGGAAACGGCGTGATCAGGATGTAGCCGCTCGTCGTCAGGATGATCATGCCCAGGTTTGGAATCGCGGGCAAATACCGCTCTTCCAGCACGCAATTGGCAAGATCCGGGCGGAAGTTCAGGTGGGTGCTCATCGTGAGGTCAGCCAGAGGGTCTCGTGATGCCGGACTGACTGGTCAGTCCAGGTTATCTTACGCGTACGTCAAGTTTCGAGCAAGCCGACAGTTCAAAGACGTTGATTTTGTAAACCTCGCCCCTGAAAGATGCGCTAAAATCCCAGGGGTGGGACGAAAAAACGGACTGCGCTCAAGGGAAGGGCGGGAAAAATGCGAATTCCAAGGTGTTTTTGCTGGGAAGCCGAGTGTGAGCCGATTAGGCTTTGAGATCTCTTATGCGATCCGGGCTTCGCGCTTGCGGCTCGACGCAACCATGTCTTTCTCCGCAGGGCGGGGCGGCCTCAGTGCCTTGGGTTTCCACGGGGTGTGATCTCGGCGGTGTAATCAGGGGGGGGAATCGACGTGCTTCCAAAGCTGGTGGTCGAGTTTATCGGAACGTTTTTCCTGGTGTTCACGGTGGGCCAGACGGTGAAGGGCCCGGACGCCTCGGGTGCGCTTGCTGCGCTTGCGATCGGGTCGTCGTTGATGGTGATGGTGTATGCGGGGGGGCATTTCTCGGGAGGGCACTATAATCCCGCGGTGACCCTGGGCGTGCTGTTGCGGGGCAAATGCACGGTGGCCGAGGCGGTGCCGTACATGGTCTCGCAGGTGGTGGCGGCGATTGTGGCCGCGGGGTGCGTGCTCTTTATCAAGGGGACGGCGTCGCCGGGTGCGCCCGCGACGGCGGCGGGGACGGAGTACAATCTCCTTGCCAAGGCGCTCGTGGAGTTCCTGTTCACCTTCGCCCTTGTGTATGTTGTCTTGAATACGGCGACCGCGAAGGGGACCTCGGGGAATAGCTTCTACGGCCTGGCGATCGGGCTGACGGTGATGGTAGGGGCGTTTGCCGTGGGACCGGTTTCGGGAGGGGCGTTCAACCCGGCGGTGGGGGTGGGCGTGACCGTGATGGGGCTGGCCTCCGTGACGAATTTGATTGTCTATCTTGTGGCTGATTTCGCGGGTGGAGCGGCCGCGGCGATTCTCTTCAAGACGTTTGACATGGGAGGCGACAGGTCGGCGGCGTGAGTGTGCACATCAAACGCGACCCGGGTGCGGGTGAAACGCCCGAGCCTGGGCTCGCGGAACTGGACGAAGCCATGATGCGGCAAGCGCTTGCGCTTGCCCTCGAGGCTCGAAGCCTGGGAGAGGTTCCGGTCGCAGCCCTGGTCGTGCGCGAGCGGCGGATCATCTCCCAGGCTTTTAATTTGCGCGAGACCCTGAATGACCCCACTGCCCACGCCGAGCGGCTCGCGCTCGAGTGGGCGGGGCGGGCGACGGGTTCCTGGCGGCTTGAGGGAGCCACCGTTTACGTTACGCTCGAACCGTGCGCCATGTGCGCGGGGGCGCTCGTGCTGGCGCGGGTCAAACGGCTCGTCTTTGGCGCCTTTGACCCCAAGGCAGGGGCGTGTGGAAGTCTCATGGAGCTCGTCACCGACCCCCGGCTCAATCACCGAATCGACGTCGTATCCGGCGTGTTGGGCAAGGAATGCGGCGAAATCCTCACAGAATTCTTCCAGGAACGCCGAGCGTATCGTAAGATTGAGGCTCGTGGTCCCGCCGATCCTCAAGCCGGCGACCAGGAGGGGTGCCTGAGTGGTTGAAAGGGCCGGTCTCGAAAACCGGTGTACCGCATCGCGGTACCGAGGGTTCGAATCCCTCCTCCTCCGCTTCATTGAACGCGAGCGTTTGGGCGCTGTCCCGCGGATTCCGTGAATCGCGCGCTGGCCCGAACCGTGGGAGACGATCGCTTGGCGGCCGCCATTCTCGACGGACGGGCGCTTGCCCGGCAAATTCGCGCCCGCGTGGCCGCTGATGCCGCGGCACTCAAGGCCGAGACGGGGCTGGAAGCCGGTCTGGTCGTTGTCCTGGTGGGGGAAGATCCCGCCAGCCAGGTTTATGTGCGGAACAAGGAATCCGCCGCGCGTGAGGCGGGGATCGGCGGGCGGGTGGAGCGCTTGCCGGCCGCGACCACTCAGGCCGAGCTCCTGGACTGGATCGACCGGCTGAACGCGGATCCCGCGGTTCACGGCATTCTGGTTCAGTTGCCGCTGCCGGCCGGGCTCGACGAACGGGCTGTGATCGAGCGAATTTCACCCTTGAAGGATGTCGACGGCTTTCATCCCCAGAATTTTGGTCTGCTGGCCCAGGGTGCGCCGCGATTCGTGCCGTGCACGCCGCTGGGCGTGCGCGAGCTACTGATCGCCTCCGGGGTGGAAACCAGGGGCAAACGGGCGGTTGTGCTCGGTCGGTCGCGGATCGTGGGTCTCCCCATGGCGCTTTTGCTGATGCAAAAAGGCCCGGGTGGTGACGCGACCGTGACCGTGTGCCATACCGCGACGCCCGATCCGCAAGCGATTGCGCGCGAGGCGGACTTGCTCATCGTGGCGATGGGGCGTCCCGAGGCCGTCACCGCGGAATGGGTCAAGCCAGGCGCGGTCGTGGTCGATGTGGGAATCCATCGTGGCGCGGGGGGGAAGCTCGTGGGGGACGTGCATCACGCCAGTGTCGCCGAAGTCGCCTCGCGGCTGACACCCGTGCCCGGCGGCGTGGGGCCGATGACCATTGCCATGCTGCTCTCAAACACCATCCAGGCCGCCAGGATGATCTTCCAGGCGCAACCGCCGAGCTCGGAGTCCCAGGCATGATCAAGCTCGGCATCTGCAACGAGCTCTTCGAAGGCTGGGACTTCGCCCAGGTCTGCCAGGCGGTGAAGCGGCTCGGCTATGACGGCCTCGAAATCGCGCCGTTCACCCTGGCCGAGCGGATCGACCAGCTTGCCGCTTCCCGCCGCGCTGAGCTGGCGCGGATCGTCGCCGATTGCGGACTCGAAACCATCGGCCTGCACTGGCTGCTGGCGAAAACCGAGGGCTTCTATCTCACCTCGCCCGACGCGGCCACACGCGATCGGACCGGGCAATACCTGATCGCGCTCGCCGAGGCGACGCGCGATCTCGGCGGCCGGCTCATGGTGCTCGGCTCTCCCAAACAGCGCAGCCTGTTGCCGGGCGTCTCGCAGGCCGCGGCGCTCGGTTACGCCGGCGAGGTTCTCGCCGCCATCGCGCCCGCGCTCGAACGGCTCTCCGTGACGCTTTGCCTCGAGCCGCTCGCGCCCTCCGAAACGGACTTTTTGAACACCTGCGACCAGGCGCTCGCCCTGATCGAACAGGTCGGCAGCCCCGCCATCAAGCTGCACCTGGACGTGAAGGCGCAGAGCAGCGAGCCCGGGACCACGGTGCCCGCCCTGTTTCTCAAGCATGGCCCGATCGCGGGGCATGTGCATGTGCAGGATGTGAATCTGCTCGGGCCGGGGATGGGCGATGTCGACTTCCGGCCGATCATGCAGGCTCTTGTTGACGCTCGATACAGCGGCCACGCCTCGGTGGAGGTGTTCGATTATTCGCGGGGAGCGGTCGAAACCGCCCAGGCGAGCATCGCCTGCCTGCGTGAAGCGATTGCGTTCGCCCAGTCACGACAATCCGCATGACCGGCGCGACCGGCCTTGCGACGAGAGTCGGGCTGCGCTAAGATGTTTTCTTGGAAGATTCCAGGAATTCGCCTAAGGAGCTCCCCCCGATCGATGAGGAGGGGGACAGTTTCGGCCACCTTCACGGGCATGTTCGGCGGGGCGTGACGAACGTGCCGATCCGGCCGGCCTGAGCGGACTTCGAGAGTCGTTTTCGTCTCCGCGGGATGGTGTAGGATCAATTTGCCGGCGCGGGGCGGGATTCGAGAATCGGGTCAGAGGAAAGGGTGGAGCATGCCTCCAGGCAAAGACGGATCGGGTGGCTCGTCGGGCAGCGGTGGTGGCAAGCGTAACGGAGGAGGGCACGTGACCTCCGGTAACTCAGGCACGCCCAAAAAGAACGCGTTTTGCTCGTTCTGCCGCAAAAGCTATCGTGACGTCGGCCCGCTGGTCGAGGGGCCGGGCGACGTTTATATCTGCGGTGACTGCATCGAGCTCTGCGAGTCGATCCTGGATCAGGAGCGGCGGCGCAGGGGCGTGCCCAAAACGCTCTTCACCGATATTCCGACGCCGCGCGAGATCAAGGCGTCGCTTGATTCCTACGTGATCGGCCAGGAACGGGCCAAGAAGGTCCTCTCGGTCGCCGTTCACAACCATTACAAACGGCTTGTTCACGGCGAGGACGCGGAGAGCGAGGTCGAGCTCGACAAGTCGAACATCCTGCTCATCGGCCCGACCGGTTGCGGCAAGACGCTGCTCGCCCGAACCCTGGCGCGGGTCCTGAACGTGCCCTTCGCCATCGGCGACGCCACCACCCTCACCGAGGCAGGGTACGTCGGCGAGGACGTCGAGAACATCCTGCTCAAGCTCCTGCACGCCGCTGACTTCGACCTGGAAGCCGCCCAGCGCGGGATCGTCTACATCGACGAGATCGACAAGATCGGCAAAACCACCCACAACGTCTCAATCACTCGCGACGTTTCGGGCGAAGGGGTTCAGCAGGCGCTGCTCAAGATGCTCGAGGGCACGGTGGCCAACGTGCCGCCACAGGGGGGCCGAAAGCATCCCGAGCAGCAATACATCCAGATGGACACCACCAACATCCTGTTCATCTGCGGCGGGACCTTCGTGGGCCTTGAGCACATTATCGCCAGACGCACCGGACGCAAGACAATCGGCTTCGGCAGCCAGTCGCAGGCCGAGCAGCATACCGACCTGGGCGAACTGCTGGGCAAGGTCACATCCGACGACCTGCTCGAGTTCGGCATGATTCCTGAGTTCATCGGCCGCTTGCCGGTGATCTGCCCGCTCATGCCCCTTGATGTCTCCGCGCTCGTGCAGATCATGACCGAACCCAAAAACGCCCTCGTGAAGCAGTATCGTCGCTTCTTCGAAATGGAAGGCGCCGATCTGGAATTCACCGAGGACGCGCTGGTTGAGATCGCCAAGAAAGCCAAGGCGAAGGACACAGGCGCCCGCGGTCTGCGCTCGATCGTCGAGGACATCATGCTGGACATCATGTTCGACCTACCGGAGCGAGCCGCCAAGGACAAGGGCAAGTTCCAGGTCACGGCCGAGGTCGCACGCAAGGAAAAGAGCCTCTTCGACACGCCCCCCACGCCGATCAAGTCGAGCGATCGGGAGCGTAAAAAGGAAAGCGCGTAGAGCCTGGACTGGGCGGGACCAGGGCTTCGGCCCTGGTCTCTAGCCGGCCAGCGCGCGGAGCACATCGAGCCCGCGTGCCAGGGTGTCATCGTCGACGGCGAACGAGATGCGGAAGTGCGTATCCCGGGCGGAGAAAACCTGGCCTGGGATGATGATCAACTTGCGCTCGAGCGCGCGCGTGATGAGCCGAGCGGCGTCGTCGCCGGGCGCGCGTGGGAAGGCATAAAACGCACCCTGGGGCGCGGCCAGTTCGAATCGGTCCGCGAGGGCGGAGACGACCATGTCGCGCTTGCGGCGATAGGACGTGGCGTATTCCTGCATATCGACGTCGAGTGCGGCCAGGCCCCCTTGCTGGGCCATCGACGGAGCGCAAACAAAGGTGAATTGCTGGAGCTTGGCCATTTCCTGGATCAGGCGGGCGGGACCGTGCGCGAACCCGAGCCGCCAGCCGGTCATGCCATAGGCTTTGCTGAAGCCGTCGACCACCAGCACGTCAGGATTGAACCGCGCGGGGGAGACGAAAGGCGCGTCGTAGCAAAATGAGCGATAGACCTCGTCGCTGATGAGCAGCACGTTGCGCCGCGAGCAGAGATCGGCCAGGTCGCGCAACTCGGCCTCGCTGGCGACTGCCCCCGTGGGATTGTTCGGGCTATTAAAGACGATGCACTTGGTGCGTGGAGTGATCGCGGACTCGACCCGGGCGACGTCAATGTGGAAGTTGGGATAGGTGTCGATCATCACGCTCTTGCCGCCGGCGAGCGTGGTCAGGTGCCTGTACATCGAGAAGCCGGGGTCGAAGAGGATGACCTCATCGCCGGGGTTCACCGTGCAGGCCAGCGCCAGCGTAAGGGCGCCGGACGTCCCCGCGGTGACGATGACCTGGCGGTCAGCATGGCCAAGATCGGCCGCGACGAGCTGTTCCAGCCGTTCCCGGAACCGGGGGTCGCCCTGGGTGAGGGTGTAGGCGTTGTGTCCCTGTTCGATCGCGTGCTCGGCCGCCAGCCGGGCCGGTGCGGGGGGCTGGAAGTCAGGTAAGCCGATCGAGAGGTTGATCGGGTCCTTGATCGAGCGCGCGAGCTCGAACGCCTTGCGGATGCCCGAGGCGTCGATCCGCGACATGCGTTCGGCGATCCAGGATTCGTGCATGGTCCGGTTTCAGCTCAGGTTGTTAGTAGGTGACGAGGCTAAAAACCTCGGAAGGCGCAAGCCTGGCCCGGCCGCCGAGAAAGCCGAGCTCAATCACAAAGGCGCTTGCCACGACCTCCGCGCCGGTGGATTCAACCAGCTCCTGGCAGGCGCGCATCGTGCCGCCGGTGGCGAGCACATCATCGACAAGCAGCACGCGATTGCCGGGACCAAAGGCGTCGGTGTGGGCCTCGAGCCGATCCTGGCCGTACTCGAGCGCATACTCCACGGCGATCGTGGCGTAAGGCAGCTTGCCTGGCTTGCGGATCGGCACAAAGCCCAGGTTCATCTGCATCGCCAGCGGCGCGCCGAAGATGAACCCACGCGCCTCCGCGGCGGCGATCAGGTTGATTCCGCGATTCTGGAACGCCTCTGCAAGCTGAGTGATCGCGGCGGCGAACGCCGTGGGATTCCCCAGAAGCGGCGTGATGTCCTTGAAAAGAATTCCCGGCTTGGGAAAGTCAGGAATGTCGCGGATATGATCCTCAATGCGGATGGCGGGTGCCGGCATGTCTCGCTTTTGCCCCTCGATGGTCGCCGCTCGTCCCGGAAACGTCGATACGCCCCGGCGGGCGCAGACACAACCGCCCACCGGTTCTCAAGCACTATCGGCGAAGCGGGCGCGGATTGTCCAGGGGGCGGCTTCGCCGGCAGCCCTCTCCGCGCAAGCAATCGCCCGCGCGAGAGGTCTCACGCGGGCGTAACGCGCAATGCGCCTCGATCAAGACTGGCAAGTTACCGCGGGGAACCCCTGCCGGTGATCGAATCAAACTGCTGGGCCGCCTGCGGCGACACGGCCGCGGGGGCCGGAATCTTCTGCCGTGGCAGTGTGCTCGGATCCGGCACAGCGCCCGCTCCCGCGGCCGCGCTGGCCTTCTCTCCCTGCGGTACCGCCGCGTTTGGATTCGACATCAGTTTCACCTGGCCGTCCACGTCCGCCTGCGCACGCTTGTATTCCTCGGTATGCTCCTCGTTCGCCAGCTTGACAGAGCCCGTGAGCAGATTCTGGATCGATGCAGACTTCATGAGCTCGGTGAAGACATCCCCCATGGCTTCCTTGAGCTTCACGTCGTAGATCATTTCGTAGGTTTGCTTCTTGACCCGCTCGTCGCGGAGATCGACCCCCTTTTGCGCAGGAATGATAGACTCTCTGCGCAGGATGACCCACGCCGACTCCGCAACCTGGATCGGGCCCGTGAAGTCGCCGTCCTTCGGCTTGTGATTGGGGTTGTTATCCTTGGGATCGCCGTCCACGAGCTGGCGGAAAGCCGCATCGGAGACCGTTTCAGGATAGGCGTGGCGGGTAATCGGCTCGGCCATGAGACCGCCGATGGCCCGGCTGCCGGTATCCAGTGAACGCTCCTGGGCAAGCTTCTCAAAGCCACCGGGGTTCTTGCGCAGCTCTTCCCAGATCTCGAACCCCGTGCTCTGCTTGTCCACCAGGATCATGCGGACCCGCAGCTTGTCGCCAAACTGAGCTTCGAAGGCGTTCTGCATGTCCTTGGGCGTGATCTGCACCCGCCCCGCGCACAGCTTCCGCAGCGCAAGCGCCGGCTGAATAATGTCGCGAGCGTACTGCAACGGCGTGATTTTCTTTTCCTTGTCAAGCGTGCGCAGCCACGCTTCGCGGCTGATCCCAAAACGGGCCGCCGTGTTCTCGATCTCCTGCTCGACCTCGGCAGGAGTGACCTCGAGACTGCGCATCTTGAGCGCCTGTTCGATGATCAGGCGATTGATCATCGTGTCGAGAACCTTCGACCCCTCGCGAGCGACACACTCGTCGGCAAGCTGCTGCCGGGTGATCGCCTGGCCGTTGATGATCGCGATCGGGTCCCGCGGATTGACCGGCACTGCCACGGCCTTCGACTGGATCTTGATGTCATCCAGACGCATGGACTGGTTTTGGCCCGCGCCCCGGCCCCCCTTGGCCTGGGATTGCCCAAACGTCTCGCCGGTCGACGCGAGCAAGGCCGCGCCCGCCACGACCGAAGCCCAGCTCGTGTTTCGCAAACGCATCCTTGCAAACATGGAAACGCGTCTCCTTGCGTGATGTGGCCGTGGCCGGGACACTCCGATTTCCCGCACCGATTGGGGCGAAAAACTAAAGTTTCGGGCAAAATCGGTCAACCTCAAGCGCTCACGAAATTCACCCCGCACCTGCCGTACGATCACGGGCCCTTAGCGCACAAGCGAATACGAGCAAGCGCAAGCGCGTTTGCCCCAACCCAGACACCCCGTCCGCCCTCGCAACCTCCGCGCGAGCACGGGCCCTTCGCGCACAAGCGCGTGTGCAGGCTCCCTCCTTCTGTGGTCCCGCGTGGCGCCAGGTTGTCCGAATGATCATTTCCGCGGAGGGCCTGCGCCGCGGGGACCAGCGGCTCGACCCACTCTACCGCGGCGGCTGCGCGGGTTGCGCCAGCCTGGCCCGCCACTCGGCCGCCTTGTCTTTCTTGCCCCAGGACTCGTAAAGCTGCACGATTCGCTCGGCGGCTTCAGCCAGGTGGGGCCTGTCCTGCGCGGGGATCTTCGCCTCGCGGGTCTTCATGCCCTCATGGCCGGCAAGGAGCAGAGGCTCGGCCTCGGCATATTTCTTCTGGCCCAGCAGGCTGCCGCCGAGCTGGGAACGGACGTCGAAGGTCCTCCAGTCATTCGTCTGGGTCTTCTCGCCGGCCGCCAGACACTCGCGGAGAATCGGCTCCGCCTGGGCCCACTTCTTCTGTTCGATCAAGCTTGACGCGAGTGAGGCCAGGGCCTGGACTGTATTCACATCGGTCGGCCCGTAGCGCTTGCGGGCCCGCTCCAGGCTCTCGCGCAGTAACGTCTCGGCCGCGTCGGGCTTTCCGGACGCGGCGTAGGCGGCGGCCAGTAGCCGCTCGTTCGCAAGGGTATAGGGATGGTCCGGGCCAACCTGCTTCTTGAAGCCCTGAAGCGACCGCTCGAGCAAAGGGACCGCCCGGTCGAGCTTCCGGGCTACACGGTAAGAGCCGCCCAACTGCATGAGGCTGCTGAGCGTGTGCGGGTGGTCGGGACCGAGCTTTGACTCCCGCAGCTTGAGGGTCGACTCTTGTAGCTTGATCGCGTCCTGCGTGCGGTCGGCGTCGAGGTAGGCCACGGCCAGGTTGTTGCGGCTTGAGAGCGTATCGGGGTGGTCGGGACCGAGCTTTAACTCTAACTGCTTGAGGGTCGCCTCATGCAGCTTGATCGCGTCCTCCGTGCGGCCGGCGCGGCGGTATGCCTCGGCGAGGTTGCTACGGCTCGTAAGCGTGATGGGGTGGTCGGAGCCGAGCTTTAACTCCATCTGCTTGAGGTTCGCCTCATGCAGCTTGATCGCGTCCTGTGTGCGGTTGTCGGTGAGATAGGCTTGAGCGAGGTTATTACGGCTCGCGAGCGTATCGGGGTGGTCGGGGCCGAGCTTCGACTCCTGCAACTTCAGGTTCGCCTCATGCAGCTTGATCGCGTCCTGCGTGCGGCCGGCGTCGAGGTAGGCCATGGCGAGATTGTTGCGAATAACAAGTGTGTCGGGGTGCTCGGAGCCGAGCTGCGACTCCGTCTGCTTGAGGACCGCCTCGAAGAGCTTGATCGCGTCCTGCGTACGGCCGGCGTTGAGGTAGGTCGAGGCGAGATTGTGGCGGCTCGTGAGCGTGCTGGGATCGTCGGGGCCGAGCTTTAACTCCATCTGCTTGAGGTTCGCCTCATGCAATTTGATCGCGTCCTCCGTGCGGCCGGCGTCGAGGTAGGCCATGGCGAGGTTGTTGCGGCTCGTGAGCGTGTCGGGGTGGTCGGGCCCGAGCTTGTCCTGGAACAGCTCAAGGGCGC
>DAIDHX010000188.1 GCA_027451885.1 Planctomycetales bacterium | reverse complement strand
GAACGCGCGATCATCGACAAGAACGCGCGCATCGGCCACGGTGTGCGGATCCTCAACAAACAAGGGATTGTCGACGGCGAGGAACAGGGCACCCATGTGATCCGCGACGGCATTGTGGTCATTCCCAAGTTGACCACTGTGGCCGATGGGGCCATCATCTAAGGTTCGCGAGTCGACCGAACCCACTTGCGGGTCCAGGGAGCCAGGTGAATGTCCGAATGTGCAATCCGGGTCAAGGATCTCCGCAAGGAGTATCCAGGCCGGTCGGGTCCCGTGAAGGCGGTGAACGGGATCGATCTGGAGATCGCGCGGGGGGAGTGTTTCGGTTTGCTCGGGCCCAACGGCGCGGGGAAGACGACCACGGTTGAGATTCTGGAAGGCCTGAACCAGCCGACATCGGGAGAGGTTGAGGTCCTGGGCATGACCTGGGCCAGGAACGCGTCCGCGATCCGCCAGCGCATCGGGGTGACGCTCCAGGAGACGCGGTTCCCGGACAAGGAAACGGTCCACGAGGTCGTGACGGTCTTTCGCTCGTTTTATCACAAGGGGCTTGAGCCTGATTCGGTGCTCGCGCGGGTCTCGCTCGAGAGCAAGGCGAGCGCCTACGTGGAGCAGCTATCGGGGGGCCAGCAACAGCGTTTGGCGGTGGCTGTGGCGCTTGTGGGTGATCCTGACATCGTGTTCCTGGACGAGCCCACGACGGGGCTGGACCCGCAGTCGCGTCGGCAGCTCTGGGAGGTGATTCGGGAGTTTCGCGATCGCGGCCGCACGGTCGTGCTCACCACGCATTACATGGACGAGGCGGAGCGGCTGTGTGACCGCGTGGCGATTGTGGACCAGGGCGAGGTGATCGCGCTTGGGCCGCCCGCGGAGCTGATCGCCCGCATGGGGGGTGAGCATATTGTGGAATTCGCGGTCGAGGGTCCGGCGGACGAGACCACGCTGCCGGAATCGTTCCGGGATCTGGACTCCGTGCTCGCGAGCCGTGCGGAGAGCGACGGCATCGCGCTGACTGTCGCCGAGCCTCACCGCGCGATCCCCGCGCTGCTCGATGAACTCGACCGCCGCGCCCGGCCGCTCGCCCGCCTCACCACCCGCCACGTCAGCCTCGAGGACGTGTTCGTCTCGCTCACGGGCCGCCACCTGCGCGACGACGAAACCAACGCAGACGCACCCCCCACACGCAGGGGACGCAGACGCGCACTTTGATCGATCCTGTTCGCCAGGGCCATCCGCATCATGCTCGAATCATCACCGCTCGCCCAGCTTTACTTCGTCCGCCTGCGCGACTTCTATCGCCAGCCTGCGCGGGTGTTCTGGGTCTATGGGTTTCCCACGCTGCTCGCCATCGCGCTCGGCTTTGCGTTCCGCAACCGCCCCCCCGCGCCGGTGCAGGCCGACCTGGTCGCCGGTGAGCACTCAAACGCCATCAAAATCGTCGTGGCCAACCACAACGCGATCGCGGGGCGCGTCACGAAGGGCCAGGTCTCGCTCGCGCCTGTGATCGAGCTGGCCGAGCATCCGCGCGCTGAGGCGATCAACCGGCTCAAGACCGGCAAGACGCCGCTCGTCATCGAGCCCGAGGACGCCGAGTCGTGGACCTACCGCTATGATCCGACCCGCCCCGAAGCGGCGGCTGCGCGGCAGGTCGTCGACGAGGTGCTTCAGGAAGCCGCGGGCCGCACCAATCCCCGCGGCACACGCGACATCGCGGTCGATGATCCCGGCTCGCGCTATATTGACTTTCTCATCCCCGGCCTGATCGGCATGAATGCGATGGGGGGGGGCCTCTGGGGCATCGGCTTTCTGCTCGTCAACTTCCGCGTGGCCAAGCTTCTCAAGCGGTTCGTCGCCACCCCCATGCCCAGGCGAGATTTTCTGCTCGCGCTTCTGGGGGCGCGTTTGACCTTCATCCTGCCCGACCTGGCGGTGCTGCTCTTGCTCGGCACGCTCATGTTCGGCATGCCGATCCGCGGCAGTCTGTTGCTTGTGCTCGGGATCGACATGATCGGCGCCCTGGCCTTTGCCGGCATCGGCCTGCTCGTCGGCTCCCGCGCCACGACGACCGAGGCCGTGAGCGGGCTCATGAATCTGGTCATGCTGCCGATGTGGATCTTCTCGGGCGTGTTCTTTTCGTCGGAGCGGTTCCCGGCGGCGATGCAGCCGTTCATTCAGGCGTTACCGCTCACCCAGCTTGTCTCCGCGCTCAGGCAGGTGATGCTCGAGGGGGCTGGGCTCGTGCAGGTCGCCCCCGCGATCGGCATCCTCGCCGCCTGGGCGATTGTGACCTTCACGCTCGCGCTCAAGATGTTCCGCTGGAGCTAGCGGCCGGCGAAACACCGGGTGCTTGAGCACCCGTGAGAGATCGCTGAACTGCCCTGTCCGAGAGGTCGCGCCGGCGAGAGCAGGCACCGGCACCTCGTCGATCAGGTGGCCGAGGAACGTGGCCTTGGCCAGGATTTCGAGGTTGAGGAATCGCGACCGCGACTGCATCACGATCTCCAGCAGGGGCTCGCGGCGATGGAGCTGGCAAGGCGAATGCAGGTCAAGGATCGGCACTGCGAACAGGATGCGTCTGGGCCACGAGGCCAGCCAGCGAATCCCCGCGCCCGCGCCTGGGGCCGGTCTGCGGCCGATCGTGTGATCGCATTTCTCGATCGACTCCAGAAGCGGATCGAGATGCGTGCGCTGCCACGGCTCGGTTGCGCTTGAGATCAGGACGAGCGGCTGCGTGCGGCCGGCGAGCGCGGCGGCAAGCGACTCGCCCGCGTGGGGCAAGCTCGCGGCACACGCCAGCTCTGCCTCACGCCCAGCCGCGCGCACAAGCGCGACGAGAGACTCGCCCACGCTCGCCTGCCGAGGGTCGATCCCAGTCCACTGCATGACGAGAACAGCCGCGTTCTTCCGGGATTCGCGCGCGAAATGCTCCTCGAAGGGGTCGTCGCAGCCAGGAGCGGATTCCCGGGAGCCCTGGGGGTGTGCTGCTTCCAGTTGGGTCATTGGCTGAGGTTTCCAGATCCCAGGCGCGATCTTGCCGAGACGAACGCGCCTCCATGGAGAGCACATGGCTGCGCTCCGGCTGGCCGATCATACGGAGCGAGCGTGCTGGCTGAAAGAGGGGCGCTGAGCCGTGCGCGTGATCGGCCCGTTTTTCCCGGCGAGCGCCAGCCGCGCAGCCGGTTGAACCTGCTTCGTCGCGGCCTTGCGATTCTGTTACGATGCGAGGCATCATCGTGCCATGGGATGGTCTGAGGCGTTCGCCAGGAGTCGCGGTCGTGAATTGCAAAGATGGGCTCTTCGCCATTTTCGTTGCCGCACTAGGTGCACATGCTTGCGCGCAGGCACCCGATGCTTCGGCCGCGCCCCGGAGCCTGCCGTCAGCGCCCCGCGCCGTGGGCCGGCCTGCCGTGCCGGCGGGCGCTCCAGCCGTTCAGATGCTGGTGCCAGGCTTTATTGTGCGCGAGCTGCCCGTCAAGCTCAGCAACATCAACAACGTCGAGTTCGCGCCCGACGGCCGGCTATTCGCCGCGGGATACGACGGCCGCTTGCATGTGCTCCGCGACAGCGACGGCGACGGGCTCGAGGATCAGGTCACCACCTTTCTTGACGCAAAGAGCGAGGATTACCCGCTTGGCATCGCGTTCCGTGAGGGCGCGCTTTACGTCGTGCGCAAGGACCACATCGTGCGGCATGATGACACCAACGGCGACGGCGTGCCAGACCGCGCGCGTGTGGTGGCATCGTGGAAGGGTCCAGAAGTCCCTGCCGCGCTCCGCGATAGCAGGCGCGTGAGCGGCGGGCTGGGCATCGCGATCGGCCCCGATGGCTCGCTCTACACCAGCCTGGGAAGCTTGAATACCTTTAACTCGTACATGCTCTCGAAGTCCGATGGCACGCTGCCGCGGCCGGAGGAGCGTGGATCGCCCGGGGTTGTGTCGCATTATGACCTGGGGCAGACAGCGGGGGCGGTGCTCCGCTTCGCGCCTGGATCGGACCGGCCGGCGATCTTCGCGACCGGCGTGCGCTACCTGACCTCAATGCAGTTCAACCGCGCGGGGGACCTGTTCGCGACCGACCAGGAAGGCGCGACGTGGGTTCCCAACGGCAACCCCTTCGATGAGCTGCTTGAGATCCGCCAGGGCCGGCATTACGGCTTCCCCGCGCGGCATCCGCGGTTCCTTCCCCGCGTGATCGATGAGCCGAGCGTCTTCGATTACGCACCCCAGCATGAATCGGCCTGCGGCTTCCGTTTCAACGAACCGCGCCAGGCGGGTGCGCGCGTGTGGGGACCAGGCTGGTGGGAAGGAAGCGTGATCGTGACGGGCGAGTCGCGCGGCAAGCTCTTTCGCACCTCGCTCGTGAAGACGCCCGCCGGCTACGTTGCGCGGAATCAGATCGTCGCGTGCCTGGCGTCGTTGCCGGTGGATGTGGCGCTTTCACCCGCGGGCGGGCTTGTGGTTGCGTGCCACAGCGGCGATCCCGACTGGGGCAGCGGCCCGAGCGGCATGGGCCAGCTCTACAAGATCGCGGTCGCCGGTGAAACGCCCGCGCAGCCGGTGCTGGCCTGGGCTGCGTCCCCCACGGAGACGCGGATCGAGTTCGATCGGCCCCTGGACGCGGCGGCCTGGAAGAATCTCGTTCAGGGCACACGGATCGAGGGAGGGCGATACGTGGCGGCCGGGGATCGGTTCGAACGATTCCGGCCGGGCTACGCCGTTGTGGAGGCCCAGAGCCGGGCGCCTCGCCACGAATTGCCGGTGATCTCCGCCGCGCTTGGCGAGGACGGACGCTCCATCTTGCTTCGAACCGCGGCCCGGCTTGCACCCGTGGCATATTCGATCATGCTCCCGTCTCCCGCCGCCAGCAGTGACCCCGCGCTGCGCAGCCTGCCGCGCTCGGCGGGCATTGACCTCGGGTTCGACCTGACCGGCGTGGAGGCATCCTGGCGGGCCGATTCCGGCCCCGACGCCTGGTCCGGCTGGCTGCCGCACCTCGACTGGACCGTCGCCTCGGCTCTCACGGCGGCGAGCCAGACGCACGACCGCCTGCGCACGCTCGTCGCTCGACCGGGCAGGCTTACAGTGAAATGCCAGCTCGACCTTCGCTCCATGCTCCACCCCGCCGTGCAACCAGGTTCGCGGCTCGACTTCGCCTATCCGAAGGAGACCGTGACCGTCAGCTACCGCGTCGACTCTCCGCTTACGTTTCGGTTCGAGGGACCGGCTGAGGGCGCACTCACAACCAGTTCAAGGGCCGAGTTCACGGTGGAGACAGCGCCCGACTCGCCCCTGATCCCCCTCGAGCTCACGCTCGCCACCGGCCCGCGCCCGCTCGTGTTCGAGGTAAGCTGGAGAACAGCCGATGATCCCCGCCCGCGCGCGCTTCCGCTCAGGCGCATCCTGCTGCCGTGGGTCGCGGCGACGGAGCGCATCGACGCCACGCCCCCACCCGCTCCCGAGATCGACGGCGGCGACTGGCAGGCAGGCAAGCGGCTCTTCTCGAGCGCGAAGCTTAACTGCTCGGCCTGCCACGCCATCCGCGGCGAAGGCGGCAAGGTCGGGCCCGAGCTCACGAATCTTGTGCACCGCGACTACGCCTCGGTCCTCAAGGACATCCGCCAGCCGAGCGCGGCGATGAACCCGGATTTCCTGTCGTATACCGTCGCGCTCAAGGACGGCCGGGTGCTCTCGGGCGTGCTCACCGGCTCCTCGCCAGAACAGGTCAGCGTCGTCGGCTCGGACGCCAGGACCATCACCACCCCCCGCGCAGCGGTCGACCAGATCATGCCCTCGAAGACGTCGGTGATGCCTGAAAAGCTGCTCGATGGACTGAGCGAATCCGAGATCCGCGACCTGATGACGTTCTTGCTCCGTGACGCCCCTGCGCGAGCAGCGCCCGGCAGCCGCTAGTGCGCCCGGCAATGGCTCACGCGCCCAGCCAGCGCTCGACCTCGCCGCGGTAGGCGTCCCAGAGCCTGCGCGACACGGGGCCTGGCTTGCCGTTGGCGATGGGCTGGCCGTCGAGCGTTACGATCGAGAGGACCTCGCTGGTCGTGCCCACCAGGATCAGTTCGTCCGCCCCGCGCAGATCGTCGATCTGGATCCGCGCTTCCTCGAAGTCCGCGCCCACCGACGCAATCATCCTGAGCGTCCGCGCGCGAGTCGTGCCGGGCAGAATTTCTGGACCCTCCGGCGTGCCCTGCACCCGCTGGCCGTGTACCCACAAGAGCGAGGTATGTGTTGACTCAGTCACATAACCATGCTCATCAACAAGCACGGCTTCATAGCATCCTGCTCTTCGCGCGTGCTCCATGGCGAGCACGTTGCCCAGCAGGTTGACGGTTTTGATGTCTCTGCGCTTCCAGCGCAGGTCGGGCTGGGTGATGGCGGCGACGCCGGTTTCGCGCAATTGCGCTGTGGCGGCGTCGTCGTACGGCCGCACGACGAGAACCTCCGTCGGCGGCACGGGCGGGTCGGGAAACGCGTGCGTCCGCGGCGCAGAGCCCCGCGTGATCTGGATGTAAATCGTCCCCTCGCCGATCGCGCTTTCCCTGATCAGGTCTCGCACTCTCGCCCGCAAGCCGGCCAGGTCATAAAGCGGAAACTCCAGCGCGCCGAGACTGCGTGCGAGCCGGGCGAAATGCTCATCCTCCAGCCAGCACCGGCCGCGGTAAATCCGCATGACCTCGTAGACCGCGTCGCCGAATAGAAAGCCGCGGTCCCAGATTGAGACCCTGGCATTCTCGGGCGCGGAGATCGCGCCATTCACGCTCGCCAGGCTGGGCATGCTTTCCAGGACCTCCACGCGTCTTCCCAATCACCATGAACGGCAGTTGCGGGCCTCAGGATAATCCCCCGCGCGCCCGGCAAGCAATGCCGGTGCTCGCATCCGCCTCGGTCACACGTCGTTCTCGTAGCCACCGCCTGATCGACCTGCCACTCCAAAGGCCGGGCCGAGCACAGGCTCGACCTGGTCCGTCACGCTCCAGTGCCAACCGCGCCCTGGCTTGCTTATTTGCGATCGACGTCGACCCCGGCCTGGGCGCCCGGCAGCCGCTTCTCGATCAGGCGATCAAGATCGGTGGTCGTGCGCAGTCCGCTGGTCACGACCTTGCCGCTGGGGTCGACCAGAAACATCGACGGCAACGAGAAGATGCCGAACTCGACGGCCAGCCGGCTGTCCATGCCGCCTGGCTCGAAGATTTCCGGCCACGGCAAGGGGTTGTCCTTGAGGAACGAATCCAGCCCAGCGCGGTCGTTGTCGAGGCTCACGCCCACGATCTCCAGACCGCGGTCGTGATACTTCTTGTAGACCTTGATCAGCTCCGGCAGATCGGCTCGCACGGGGGGCGCCCAGCTTGCCCAGAACACGACGAGCACCGTTTTGCCCGCGAGCTGGGCCGAGTCGATCGTTTCGCCTTGCAGCCCTGCGCCCCGAATCGAGAGCGGCTTGCCCACAAGCGCCAGCCGCTTGAGCGCGCCCGTGGCCTTCTTGCTCGCCTCGCTGCCGGCATACTTGTCGATCAGCCTCGTGTAATACTCGCGGGCCTTGTCTTCCTCGGCGTTGTACTCGCTCGCGCTCGCAAGCTGCAGCAGGACATCGGGCGCTTCGTCCGAACTGGCGAACCTGGTCAGGAAGCCCTCGAGGTCGCTCATCCACTTCTTCTGATTCGCAAGCGCGTTGGCGGTGGGATCGTCGCTCTTCATCGCGAAGTCGAGCTCGATCAGGCGATAGGCCGCGTAGGAGCCCAGCTTGCCCCCTTCGGCCACGACCGCCTCGAGCATGCCCTTGCCCTCGCTGAAAAGCCCCGTGCGCACGGCCGCGAACAGGCTATCCACAACCTGCTTGTTGTAGTTGATCGCGTCCTCGGGGTTCTTGGCGGTGTTGGCCACGGCCCGCAGGAGCTTGATCCGATCGTGCTGGTAACGGGCGATCTTTTCCTTCTGACCCGACTGCACAGCGCTTGCGTTCTGGGCGTCGAAATCGGCGAGGGCCTTGAGCGCTTGCTCCATGGCTTCATCGCGGACGATGCCCGCTTCCGCCCGGTCGAAGATCTGCGACCGTACTCCGTCCGCCGCGGCCATCACAGGCTTCTCGGGGTCGACGGCGTGCGGCAGCCCCACGAACTTCCACACCGGGCCAAGCTGAACCAGGTCTGGCACCTGCAAGAAGGCCATCCTGGCGGCGGCCTGCTGCGCCCCCTGCCCCTGCACGGCCGGGAAGATCATCGCATTCTCATACAGGGTGACGTCCTGCTTGAGACCCACGGCCGCATCGGCGGGAATCACCCGCGGATAGGCGCCATCGAACCGGTTCCAGATGGTGCGCGTATCCCAGCCGGCGAGCGACTTTCGCAGCGCGGCGAGCGCCTTGGCCCGGTTCGCCGCACCCGCCTTCGCCTTCTCAACCACCGCCGCGGGCATTCCGGCTTGCTCCAGCTCCGCCGGCGCGGCCATCACCGTTTCGAGCAGGTCGGCATCTTCCAGCACAAGCGCCTGAACCAGAACCCGCGACGCCTCCTCGGGCGAAATCCGGGTCCACGACGCAACCCGATTCCCCTCAATCTTCGCCACCCGCGAGCCGCCTGAGTTCAGCCACCGGCATTCATCAAGCCGCCGGTCGCCGTCCAGATCGTCCTCGCGGTAAACCTCAAATCCATCCTGGTAGTAGCTCCATTGATCCATGTGGTTATGATCATGGGCAACTACAAACTTGCGCAGCAGCTTCCCCTGCCCATCCCGAAGCGCGTATCCCACGGGCTTCTGCCTGTCGTTCATCACCTTCTCGACCTTGCAAGCGGCGATCGCGGCAGGGTCGGTGGGAAGGTCGTATTCGATCCCCTGGAGCTTGGGCTTGTAATTCAGCATGTCCTGCGGAGTCACCTGCCGCCCGCCCTGACCATGGGCCGTTCCCGCCGCGGCAACGACCGCGCAGAACGCAAGGACCTTGAAGCCGCCGCGTTGCCACCGCATCGTTTTCGTCTCCTTCCACGCCAGGGCCGATTCATCCCCGGCGTCCCCCGTGCGTTCCCAGGCGCCCCACATCCCGCCGCCTGGCTCTGGATCGTACGACCCGGCTCTTGTAAGACTTACAAGGTCGACCCTCGAGGGCGTTGCAGGCGCATGCCTCTTCACCCCAGGAACGGTCGACACAATCGTTGAGATCGGCATTCCATGCGCTCCGCTCGAGAGGATCGCAATCGCAACCACCCCCGCGCGAACCGCTCCAGGCGGACTCTCCCGCAAAGCTTGCGCCAACGGACTCAACCTCGCAAGCCAAAGTTCGCCACAACGAAGGATCAGACCAGATGAAATGGCCGACCGCGGGACTGATTCTGCTGCTGGCGGCGACCGGATCAGGACACGACCCGCGCCATGCCCCACTCTATCCAGACCACCGCATGCTTCTCGTCGTCAAGGATGAAAAGGGGCTCGATCAGCCCGTCCGCTCGATCGCCGACTGGGAGGTCCGCCGCGCACACATTCTTGCCCATTTTGCCGAGGTCGCCGGCCCCTTGCCCACCGGCGAACGACGCGTGCCACTCGCCATGGAAACGCTCTCCGAGGAACGGCTCGAAGGTTACATCCGCAAGAAGATTCGCTTCGCCGTTGAGCCGGGCGACCGGGTGCCCGCCTGGCTGCTGCTGCCCACGTCGGCTGGAAATGGCCCTCGGCCCGCGATGCTCGCCCTCCATCAAACCATCGCCATCGGCAAGGACGAGCCCGTCGGCCTGGGCACGAACCAGGAGCTCGCCTACGCCCGCGAGCTGGTGCAACGGGGCTACGTCTGCCTCGCTCCCGATTATCCCAACTTCGGCGAATACAAGGTCGACCCCTATGCTCTGGGCTACGCCAGCGCAACGATGAAGGGCGTGTGGAATCACATGCGGGCCGTCGACCTGCTCGCCAGCCTGCCCGAGGTCGACCCAGGCCGCATCGGCGTCATCGGCCATTCGCTCGGCGGACACAACGCAATCTTCGTCGCGCTGCACGATTCGCGCATTCGAGCGGTTGTGTCCTCATGCGGCTTCTGCCGCTTTCCGCGTTATGACGCAGGCAACGTTGCCGGCTGGTCGCACAGGGGCTACATGCCCCGGCTCAGAACCGAGTACAACCTCGACCTGAAGCGGATCCCCTTCGATTTCTCCGAATTGATCGCTGCGCTCGCACCCAGGGGCTTCTTCACGAACTCACCGCTCCACGACGCCAACTTCGACGTCACGGGCGCCCGCGAATGCATCGCCGACGCCACTTTAATATACAAGCTTTTTCAGGCCCGCGATCGGCTGGCCGCGGTCCATCCCGACGCCCAGCATTCCTTCCCGCAACCCAGCCGTGAGGCCGCCTACGCCTTTTTGAAGCACGTCCTCCACGACGCGCGGTAAGCCAATCGCTTCGCAATCCAGCTTCTTACCCACCCTCAAAACAAAGGACGACCCGCGTGGGATCGTCCTTTTGCCGCCGCAACCACGTCCAGGAACGCAGCTCACTTACGCTTGCGCGTCTGATCGCAGGACGTGCCCTCGAGCGCGTCCTTCTTCTCCGTGATCACCGGGCACTTCGTCGACTCTTCCGCGTTCCGCCCGACGAAGTCCTTCCACTCCTCGGGCAGGTTGTCCTCGTGGAAAATGGCCTCCACCGGGCACTCAGGGACGCACGCTTCGCAGTCGATGCATTCCTCGGGGTGGATGTAGAGCATCTGCTCCCCCTCGTAGAAGCAATCGACCGGGCAAACAACCACGCAGTCGGTGTATTTGCAATCGAAGCAGGGCTCGGCGACAATGTGAGCCATTCGCGACTCCTTGAGCAGTCCAGATGTTGTCCAGCAAGAGCGGGCGCCAGGGCTGCCCTGTCGGCTGCGCCTGACGCTCCATGCCTGGACATCGTAGAAGCCGACCCCCGCGTGGTCAAGACGCGTCGGCGACTCAAGTCCTTTCGGACGCACTATTTCTCGGCCTTCCTCCGCGCTGATTTGATCACGATCGCCTCGATCGGCACATTCTGGTGAACCCCCTTGCTCGAGGTCTCCACCGCCGCGATCTTGTCCACCACATCCATGCCGCCGATCACCTTGCCGAAGACCGCGTACCCGCCCCCGTAACTGTCCAGACGGGGATTGTCAGCATGATTGATGAAGAACTGGCAGGTGGCTGAGTTCGGATCGTTCGTCCGCGCCATTGCGATCGAGCCGCGCACGTTCGAGAGCCCGTTTCCAGACTCGTTCTTGATCGGGTTACGCACTCCTTCTCGTTTCTCGTTCATGTTCCCATCCATGCCGCCGCCCTGGACCATGAACCCCTTGATCACGCGGTGGAAGATCAGGTTGTCATAGAATCCATCGTCGACGTACTTGAGAAAGTTCGCGACGGTCACGGGCGCCTTCTCGGGGTCGAGCATGATTGTGATCTTGCCCATGGAGGTTTCGAGCTCGACCACGGGGGCCTTGTCCTTTTCCTGGCCTGTCGTCGGAGGAACGGCGAATGCCGCGAGGGTGAGGAGGAAGACGCCGCAAATCAAGAGCGGGCTCATGGTGCTACCGGTTCTCATCAGGCTATGCTCCGTTGAAAAAGCGCCCCGGACCAACCGCTGGGTCCAGGGCGCACCTGCACGAGAATGTACCGATCCTGCGCGTTCTGTGTCGAGCGTTCGACAGCCGCGTGATCAGTTCTGGGTTTTGGCCTGGTTGAGCAACCGCACCAGTCGATCGGCTTCCTGGACCATCTTCGGGCTCAGGCGGTCGCGGGCGGCGAGGGCCTTGTCGAGATGGTCGCGTGCCTTGGCGGCGCGAGCGGGATCGGCGGCCATCAAGCGGCCGAAGTGGAAGTTCAGCACCGGGTGATCGGGCGCCTTGCGGAGCCCGTCCTGGTATGACTCCTCGGCCTCGCGCTTCTGGCCCACGGCTTCCTGGATTGATCCCAGCGTGTCGTGGAACTCTCCAGGCAGCGACCCGCTGCGCACGCGCCGGGTCAGGTCGAGCGCGATTTCGAGCGCCTTCTTGCTCTGGTTGAGATACGAGTGCAAGATCCAGGCCTTGTTATTGACGGCCTCGATCGAGGTGGGGTCGACCTTGAGCACCTTGTCGTACTCGGCGACAGCGCGTTCGAGGAGCGTGCGTGCGTCGCCCGATTCGCCGCGTGTTTCGGCGAGCGAGAGCAACAGGTCGCCCAGGTTGAGATGCGCGGGGGGCGAGTCCAGCTTGGCCGCGGCCGTCTCCGCGAGCGGCAACGCCAGCTCGAGCTGCCGGGCCCGGTGGAAGGCGATCGACACCGCGAGAATCAGCCCGCCGTTCCTGTCTCGCGCCACGGCGTCCTGTGCGATCCGCCTGGCCTCGTCGAGCTCCGCGGTCGAGGGGGGCTCACCCTTCGGCCCTCCGCGCGAGAGATACTCCACGAGCTGGGCCGAGGCGATGCCGTCAGCCGGGTTGGCTGCCAGATCCTGGCGCAACACCGCGACCGCGCCTGCCTTGCCTGAGCGTGCGAATTCAATCTCGGCGAGTGTTTGATAGGCGGCCTGGAAGCTGGGGTTGGCCTTGATCGCGTCCCGCAGCTTCTTCGCGGCCGCGCCCGGACCGTCGTTCCTTGCTGTCTTCTGAGCCGCCAGCGCCCGCGCTTCGAGCAGCACCGCGTCGGGTCGGCCCTTCTCGCTGGTGAGCACCAGCCGCGCCTGCTCGAGCGCCTTGTCGGCCTTGCCAAGCGCCAGGTCGGTCTGACCCAGAAGCACGCGCACGTCAAGCTGCCGCGGGTTCCGCTTCAGCGACTCCTCATACGCCTGCGCCACGTCGTCCGGCTTGCCCATGAGCCCCGAAAGCCGGGCGCGGAGCATTGCGCCCAGCGTCGATGTCCGATCGAGCTTGTCGATCTCGTGCGTGATCTCCACCGCCCGCGTGAAGTCCCCACGCCTTGCCGTCAGGTCGCATTCCGCCTGCAGGTAGAGCAGGTTGCTGGGCTCCTTCTTGCGCAGGTCGCGGATCATCATCACCGCCTGGTCGAAGAGCGCCCGCTGGCGATCCATCTGGCCCTGCGATCCTGCCGCGGTCGCCTCAAGCGCGATCATCTGTACAAGTGCAGCGGAAAGATTGGGATCGTCCCCCTCCTTGCGGAGCGCACGGAGCTGATCCGCGGCCTTGGCGTACTCGCCGCGATCCCGATACACCTGCGCCAGATAGCGCCTGGCCGCGGTATTCCTGGGATTGCGCGCCAGACCCTCAATGAACGCCACGGCCTCATCCGGCCTGCGTTTGGCCACAAGCGCTGTGTACTTGGCCTGTGCCAGCTCGAGCGAATCCGGCAGCCGCTCGAGACCGCGATCCAGCACGGCCATGGCGCGATCGATTGCCGTGTCGACCGGCGGCGTCTCATTCTCAACCGCCGCGAGCATCAGGTCGATCACCGCCGGATGCGCAGGCGCGCCCGGTTGAGGCTTCGCCGAAAGCGCGCGTTTCAAGATGGCCGCCGCCTGCTTTGCGTCCTTCTCCTGGAGCAGAATATACGCCCGGGTCACCGCCGCCGCCGCGTGCGCGGCGTTCCGCGCCAGCACAAAATCAAGCTGTGCAAGCGCAGCCGCGTTCTCACCCTGCTGGCGATAGTAATTCGCACCCCGCACGCGATCGTCATCGCTCGGCAGCGCCTTCGTATCGTTCAGGATCGACGCGATCTCGCGCCGAGCCGATGGCCAATCCCCCTTCGAGGCATACGCCGACACAAGCTGCCAGTGATCCGACCGGGCGAGCTTGCCCCCTTCGCGAGACTTGCGCAGCTCCTCAAAACGCCGCACCGCATCATCCACCGCACCCGACCGCAACGCCAGATTCGCAAGCGCTGACTGCGCGGCCGACATCAACGTCGTGCCCGACTCAACCTCCTTCACAGGCTGCTCGCGGACCAGGCTCTCCAGTGTCCGCGCCGCCTCGTCGATCAGCCCCGTCTGGCCGTCGAGCTGCGCCTTCCAGAACTGCACAACCTTGTTGTCTGGGTCCTTCTTGAGCGCTGCGTTGAAGAGCTCGAGAGCGAGTGCGGGCTGCTTGCGCTTGAGTGCAACCTGGGCTTCGAGCACATCCGCCGCCGCGGCTTCCTTCCACCGCGCCCGGATCCGTTTCACCACGGCAAGCGCAGCGTCCAGCCGGTCCGCGTCAATCTCAAGACCCGCAAGCTGAACCAGAGGCGCAGAACTGTCCGCCGCGTCTCCAATCGCCGAGAGCACCTTCCGCGCCTCGTCGGCATTCTTGAGCGAATCCACCAGAATCTGCGCCCGCATCATGCCCAGGTTTTCCTGGTCGGGCTCCTTCGCCAGAAACGCCGCCAGGAGTGCGTCCGCGTCTCGCGGCTTGCCGTCCCGCACCAGGAGCGCTGCCTCCAGCCCCACCAGATCGGCATTCGTGGGATAGCGCTTGCGCGCGGCCTCGAGCCGCGCCCGAGCCCCCGCCTTGTCCCCTTCTTCCTGCAACAGCAACACCGCAAGCTGCTCCAGCGACGGCTCTCCTTGCCCGCTCGCGATCGCGTCGTTGATCCGCTTGAGCGCCTCCGCCCGGCGGCCAAGCTGTGCGTCAATCTGCGCCAACCTCAAGACAACCCCGGGTGCGCCTCCCCCCTCCTGGGCAAGCGCGAATTCCCGCGCGGCGGCCTTCAATTCCTCCGGAGTCCGCCTCGCCTGATGGATCTCGCCAGCCAGCATGTGCAGCGTCTTCTCCAGACCCGCGGGCGCTTCCTTGCGCTCGAC
>DAIDHX010000187.1 GCA_027451885.1 Planctomycetales bacterium | reverse complement strand
GGCTCGAAGCGCCTCGACAAGCACGGCGTTTGCCTGCGATTGCTCCAGCACAACCTGGGCCAGCAGAGCAGCATAGGCGGGAACCAGGCTGGATGCGCGGCGGAGCCGGTGGTCGGCCATGCCTCCCGTGATCGAGAACTGGCTCTCAACCACGTAGAGCCGGTTCGAAGCTCCTGCCGGCGGCAAGCGGCGCCTCGCTTCCGCAAAGCCGATCAGATGCCGGCCGCCGTCCTCCTCCACGCCGAGAAAGTCGCAATCCAGGGCCAGGATGATCTCAGCGCGGTCGAAGTGGAGATCGGGCAAGACCTCGGTGTGAAACGCAAGCGCTCCGCCCGCCCTGCCATTCGCCTGTGTGATCGGCTCATGAACATGCCAGGATGCTTGTGGCGCATGGGTTTTAAGCACCCCGCGCAGCCGCTCGAGCGAGGGGGACGAAACGTCCTCGCTGAGCACGTAAAACCCCTGCCCCTTGCGGGCATGAATCGCCGCAATTTGTTCGGCGGCGAAGGCGTCGAACGCTTCCCAGCTCGAGGTTTCGCCCGCTCGCAGAACAGGCCCGAATCGATCGGGATCGTACAGCCCAAGAATCGATGCCTGGGCCTGGGCGTCGCTCGTGCCGGCACTCGCGGGATGCGTGGGGTTGCCTTCAATCTTGGTGGGCCTTCCCTCGTGGCTTTCCACCAGGATCGGACTGGCTGAGCCCGGACGCGGCATTGCCGTGGCATAGAACGTGGGCAGGCCCAGCGTGACATCCTCGGGCGGCCTGGAATACGGCAGCACGTTCGACGGCGGCCGCTGGCAACCGCCCAACCCCGCCAGACCCAGCGACGCCGCCATCAGGTGCATGAAACGCCGGCGGTCGATTCCCCCATCGAGCAACTCGAGCATCGATTGCGGGAACCGGTGCTGCACCCACTCTCGAAACGCGGGCGCATCCGCCAGGTGTTCCAGGCTCCGCCAGTAGGTCTTGCCCTCGAACGAGGACTGCTTTCCAGCGACAGGAAGTGCGTTTCCTCTCATCGATGACACTCCGCACAGTTCTCCGGCGGCCGAATTCGCGACTGAGATTTCAGGAATCGGCCAAACTCCTGCGCTGACTGCCCCTGCGGCGGTTGCCAATCGAAATTCACGACCTCGCTCGCAGGCCGCAAGAAGCCTTCCGGGTGCCGGTGACAATCGAGGCACCACCCCATGCTGAGCGGTTTTTCGTGCCTCACCACGGGCATCTCGTTGATCTTGCCGTGGCAGCTCACGCAGCCCACCCCGCGCCGGACGTGCACAGCGTGATTAAATCCCACATAATCCGGCAGCCGATGCACGCGTTCCCAGTGCACTGGGTCGCCGGTGGACCAGCTCACCCGGAGGGGTTCGAGAAGCGGGCTGTCGGCCTTGATCGTCTGATGGCAGTTCATGCAAGTTTGCGTGTCGGGCACGCGAGCAACCGGTCCACGCTCCACCCCGGTATGGCAATAGAGGCACGATAGACCAAGCTGGCCGACGTGCTGCAAGTGCGAAAACGGAATGGGTTGAACAGGCGCGTATCCGACTCGAGTGAATTCAGGCGCAGCGTAATAGTAGATTCCGGCGAGCCCAAGCAGGGCCGAGAGAGCTCCCCCCGCGGCGGCTCGGCGCAACCATACGTCTGCACGTGGTGAGAAGATCGATGCCAACTGCTTTCCCCTCAACGAAGGGATCCGAACGCAGGCACGTCCCTTCGCGCTCGTTCCGGGCAATCCCACTTGACCGCGCGGCTCGGGCGAATGCCAGCCTGCGATACACGGTTCCTTACCGCGTTACTTCTGTTCGGGCCTAGTATCCGCATATCGGAGTTTGCACGCCTTAACGATCGCAAAAAACCACTCGCTCACGCCATCTCCTGATGGTTTCCTGTGTACTCTTGCACCTTTGTGCATTTCCAACCCGGATCCCATCCTCCTCGCCACAAGCCAATTGAGCGGAATCGGTTCCGATTCAAAACGAGATCGGTGCGCGCCTGGCATACTCGTGGTTGCACGGCGTTGCGAGGTTTTGAATTGAAACACGGCGGAGTCTCGGGTGGAAGATCTGAAAACCGACTCAAGCCGACTGGAGACGCGACCGACAGGGCTCGGCATGATCAGCGGTTGGCCGGCGAGCGCTTCGTCTAGGATCTCGTATCTCCGCTTGCTACGATCGTTTCAGGTTTGCAGCTTGCAGACCCGATGAGAACCGCCTTACGCAAAGCCAGGAGACGCCCGATGCGTTCCGACCAGATCAAGCGCGGCGACGCCCGCGCAGCCCACCGCAGCTTGCTCCGCGCCACGGGCGTCGGCGAGGGAGACTGGGATAAGCCGTTCATCGCCGTTTGCAACAGCCACGTCGACATCATCCCTGGCCATGTTCACCTCCAGGAAGTGGGCAACTTCGTCAAGGAGTGCATCCGCGAGGCCGGCGGGGTGCCCTTTCTGTTCAACACGATCGGCGTTGACGACGGCATCGCCATGGGGCACGAGGGGATGAAGTTCTCGCTGCCGTCGCGCGAGCTCATCGCGGACTCGGTCGAGACGATGATCCAGGCGCACCGCTTCGACGCCATGATCTGCATTCCCAACTGCGACAAGATCGTGCCGGGGATGTTCATGGGGGCGATGCGGGTGAACATTCCGACGATCTTCGTTTCGGGCGGGCCGATGGAAGCCGGCCGGACCGAAAGCGGCAAGACCGTGGACCTGATCGATGCGTTCGTGGCTGGCGTGCAGCGTCAGAATGGCAAGATTTCGAGCGAGGAGCTGGCCGCGATCGAGCAGGCGGCGTGCCCCACGTGCGGTAGTTGCTCGGGCATGTTCACGGCCAATAGCATGAACTGCCTGGCCGAGGCGATTGGGCTGGCCCTGCCCGGCAACGGCACCATCCTGGCCACTGCCGCCGATCGCAAGGCGCTTTATCGCGAGGCGGCGACGCGGATTGTGGCGATGGCCAAGGAGTTCGCCCAGAAGGGACCGGGCCATGGTCTCTTACCGCGCGAGATCGGCTCGGCTGCCGCGTTTGACAACGCCATGATTCTCGACATGGCGATGGGGGGCAGCACGAATACCGTGCTGCACATCCTGGCGATCGCGCATGAGGCCCAAACGCCGTTCACGCTCGACCGCATCGACGCGCTTTCGCGCATGACGCCCAACATCTGCAAGGTCAGCCCATCCTCGCATTATCACATCGAGGACGTGGCCCGCGCGGGGGGTATTCACACGATTCTGGGCGAGGTCGCGCGCGGCTGCCCGGGATTGCTCAACCTGGATAGCATGACCGTCACCGGCCGGACCCTGGGCGAAAACATCGCCGCCTTCGACGTGCGCAGCGACCACGCCGAGGCGAGGGCGCGCACGCTCGCTCGGGTTCGCCCCGGTCGCGCCCGCAGCATTCAGGCGTGGTCCGTCCCCTCGGTCGAGCACGCGAACACGGGAACCGCGGTGGCAGAGCGCGAGCCCCAGGTGGATTCCAGCGACGGCTTCGATCCCTACGACGTGATCCGCCCCGTGGAGAACGCCTACTCGAAATCGGGCGGGCTCACGGTCTTGAAGGGGAACCTCGCCCCCGCAGGCGCGATCGTGAAGACAGCCGGCGTCAGCCCCAAAATGCTCACGCACAAGGGGCCGGCCGTGATCTTCGAGAGCGAGGTCGACGCCTACAATGGCATCGTCTTCGGCAAGGTGAAGGCAGGCGACGTGGTTGTGATCCGCTACGAAGGGCCAAAGGGAGGGCCGGGCATGCAGGAAATGCTCGCCCCCACCACGGCGATCAAGGGCGTGGGACTGGACGACAAATGCGCCCTTGTCACCGACGGCCGCTTCTCGGGCGGCACGGCGGGCGCATCGATCGGCCACGTCAGCCCCGAAGCCGCCGTGGGAGGACCGATCGGACTCATCCAGGACGGCGACCTGATTGAGATCGACATTCCAAAGGGACTGCTTTCCGTCGCGCTTTCCGAGGCCCAGCTCGCGGAACGCAAGGCCGCCTGGAAACCCCGCCAGCCCGGTATCGAGTCCAGCTATCTCAGGCGTTACGCCGCCATGGCCACGAGCGCAGACACAGGCGCGATCCTCAAGTGGGATTGATCCCCGCGCCCGCTTAAGACCTTTCAGCCCGCTCCGGAGCGGCGTGCGCTGCCCTCGAGCGGGCCTTTTCATGCGCGCGGCGAGAATTGACAATCTTGCCGCGTTCACTATGATTGTCCAAGGATGTCACTCGCAGGCACAGATGCTTGCCAGCGCAGGGCGCGCAGGCGGCCGTTAGTGGCGCGTTCGATGTTTTGGCGATCCATGAACCTCTCGGTACGCGAAACCGCGGGACTGCTCCAGGTCTCGGAAAAAACGATCTACCGCTGGATCAAGCAGCAGGCGATCCCGGCGTACCGCGTGCAGGACCAGTACCGCTTCAACCGCGTTGAGGTTCTCGAGTGGGCGACCTCGCGGCGGATCGAGGTCTCGAGCGAGCTTCTGCGTGAGCCGGAAGCGGAGGGCCAGCCGATCCCCTCGCTCATCGAGGCGTTCGAGGCTGGCGGGGTGTTTTACCGCGTCTCGGGTGCGAATCGCGCAGGCGCGCTCTTCGAGGTGGTGCAGCATCTGCGGCTGCCCGACGAAGTGGACCGCACGTTTCTGCTGCGCGTCCTGCTCGCGCGAGAGGCCATTGCCACCACGGCGATTGGCGACGGCATTGCGATCCCGCATGTCCGAAACCCAGTCGTGCTCCACGTGCGCAAGCCCTCGATCTCGCTCTGTTTCCTGGAAAAACCCATCGACTACCACGCCCTCGACGGTAAGCCCGTCGATACGCTCTTCACCATCATCAGCCCGACCACGCGGGCGCATCTTCACCTGATGGCGAAACTCGCCTTCGTGCTACGCGACCCAGGCGTGCGCAAGGCACTCGCGCGGCAGGCCGCCCGGCCCGCGCTTCTGCGAGAAATCGCCCGCGCTGAAAGCAAGCTCGTCTCGGCTGGGCCGGGAATGTGCAATCTGGCTCCCCCGCAGGCGTGCGCAAGCTCGGCACAGTCCTCCTCGCCCCGCGTGAAAGCGCGTCAGGCGCGATCCCGAACCAGGAGTCACTGATGCGGCTGACTGTCCGCGACGTGAGCCGATTTCTGGGAACCACGGAGTCCAACGTGCTCCGCTGGATCAGGGATCGCGGGCTACCGTGCCAGCAGGTGAGCGGCCAGTACCGGTTCAATCGAGTCGAGCTGCTCGAATGGGCCACGGCGAATCGGCTCAAGGTTTCGGTTGAAGCCTTTGATCGCCTCGATCCCGACGATGAACCGCCGGCCAGCCTGGCGGCCGCGCTCGAGCTCGGCGGGATTGTTCATGGGCTCGAGGGAGATTCGAAACCAGAAGTGCTGCGCGCGCTCGTCGAGCGGCTGCCAATGCCCGAGGACGCCGATCGAGCGCTTCTGCTCCGGCTCTACCTGGCGCGCGAATCCCAGGCCAGCACCGCCATTGGCAACGGCGTCGCCCTGCCCCACGTGCGCAACCCAGTCGTGCTCGCGGTCGAGGAACCGAGCGTCACGCTCTGTTTTCTGGCTCATCCCATCGACTTCGGTGCGCTCGACGGCAAGCCGGTAAGCGTGCTCTTCTCACTCATCTGCCCAACCATCAAGAGCCACTTGCAGATGCTGGCCCGGCTCTCATTCGCGATCCACGAGCCCGGCTTTCGGGACGTGCTGGCAATTGAAGCCGCGAATAGCGCGATCCTGACCGAGGCACGCAAGATCGACCAGATGCTCGCGGCCTCGAATCACCAGGCAGGGAGGTAAACAAAGGCCGTGCGACGCCGCGAGGAACCAGGGAATCAAAAAAGCGTCTCGCTCACGAGCGAGTTTCGATCCCTGGCCGATTGGTGGCCGCCGATCGCCTTCACGGCCGCCGCGATCGCCACAATTCCCGTCGCGTTCCGGGCGCTCGCCGGCACGGAGCAATTCCACCTGCACTTGCCCTGGGATCGCGTTCACGGTGATTTTGTGCTCGGCCTTGATCCCCTAAGCGCGTTCTTCCTGCTGCCCATTCTGGTGCTCGCGCCCCTGTGTGCAGCTTACGCTTCGGCCTATTTCCGTGCCGAGCGCGGGCCCCGGCTGCAACTGTTCTGGAGCGCGTTTGCGATCTTCATCGCGGGCATGGTGCTCGTGCTCCTGGCGCGGACAGCCGTGATCTTTCTCGCCGCCTGGGAGATCATGTCGATCGCGGCGTTCTTCTTGACGGCGTTCGACGATCACAAACCTGAAACACGCAGAGCCGCCTGGGTGTTTCTGGTCGCAAGCCACGCCGGCGTCGCCTTCCTGATCGCGGCGTTCCTGCTCCTCGGCCGATACGCCGGGGGCCTTGACTTCGAGACCTTCGCACGCGCAAGCCTGCCGCCCACGGGAGCGACCGCGATCTTCTTGCTGGCGCTCGCCGGCTTCGGCGCCAAGGCGGGGTTCGTGCCGCTTCATTTCTGGCTGCCCGAAGCCCATCCCGCCGCACCCTCGCCCGTCTCGGCCCTCATGTCCGGCGTGATGATCAAGATGGGGCTGTACGGCCTCATGCGCATGCTCACGTTCCTGGATTCGCCCGCGAGCTGGTGGGGCCTGATCGTGGCTGCGCTCGGCGTCGGCTCCGCGCTCGTCGGCGCAACGCTGGCCTCGGGTGAAGTGACACTCAAACGTGCACTTGCCTATTCCAGCATCGAGAACATGGGTTTGATCGGCATCGCGCTTGGACTCGGACTCTGGGGCAAGGCGACCGGAAACACCATTCCCGCCGTGCTGGGCGCATCGGCAGCGCTCCTGCACGTCTGGAACCACGCGGCAATGAAGGGGCTGCTGTTCCTGGCCGCGGGCGCGGTCGTGCACGCGACTCACACCGGCGAGCTCGACCAGCTCGGCGGGCTCATGAAGCGTATGCCTCATACCAGCCGGGCCGTGATGCTGGGCGCTGTGGCGATCTGCGGACTGCCTCCGTTCGCCGGTTTCGTGAGCGAGTGGCTGATCCTGGTTGCACTCGCGAAGACGGGGCTTTTGGCCACCAACGGCGCAAGCCTGGCTGCGCTTCTGGCGGTTGGTTTCGTTGCGCTTTCGAGCGGGATCATCGCGCTTGCGTTTGTGCGTCTGGTGGGGATCTCGCTTCTGGGATTGCCGCGCAGCCAGGCAGCGGCAAAGGCCCACGACCCAGCCTGGGGGATGCGCGTGCCTGTGGCGATTCTGGCCGCGTTTTGCGTGTTGCCGGCTCTCGCACCCCGCGTCGTGCTGTCCACACTCGCACCCGCGGTGGAGCAATTGCAGGCCCTGGGCTGGGCCGAGGCCTGGGACGAGGCGGGGCTCGATTCGGCGGTGGGAATCCTGGGCGCGATGAACGGCGCCTTGATCGCGAGCGTTGCGGCCGCTGCGCTTGGACTGCGATGGATCATGGCACGGCGGCCCCTGACACGGCGCGCGACCTGGGGCTGCGGCTACCCGCGGCCAACCCCGCGCATGCAGTACACCGCCCGATCGTTTTCCGAAATGCTGGGCGAACGCATCGCCCCTCGGTTCCTGCGCCCTCGCGTGTCGACTCGCGGAGTCGAAGGCTGGTTCCCCACCGCAGCCAAAATGGAGATCGATGCGCCTGACCCCTTCACCGCTCGCATCTACGAGCCGCTGCTCACCCACGCAGGAGCGTGGCTCGCACGGGTGCAATCGCTCCTCCAGGGCGATGCCCGCCGTAGCCTGGTCTACCTGCTGGCAGCCCTCGTGGCGGCCTTCGCCTGGCTGGGCTTTCTCACATAGGAGACACACTTGTTCGGAGCCCTGATCCAGTCTGGACTTCACATCGCATTCGCGATCGCGTGGCCCCCCTTGCTCCTTGGCGTGATCACTCGCACCAAGGCGTTCTTCGCCGGCCGCATCGGCCCGCCGCTCTTGCAGCCGTACTACGACATCGCACGCCTGCTGAAAAAGGGATCCGTACTCTCCGACGCCACCACCTGGGTCTTCCTGGCCGGACCCGTGGCAGG
This sequence comes from Planctomycetales bacterium, assembly GCA_027451885.1. GTDB lineage: Bacteria > Planctomycetota > Planctomycetia > Isosphaerales > Isosphaeraceae > JAKBAP01. The sequence continues at coordinate 5,032 of DAIDHX010000187.1, read as the reverse complement.
TCTGGCCGCAACGCTCATCGCCACGCTCGTTGTTCCCCTCGGCGATCGAGCGGGGTTCGTCTCCTTCCCAGGCGATTTCCTGCTCGTCGCAGCACTCTTCGGCCTCGGACGCTTTCTCACCGCCTCCGCCGCGCTTGACGCCGGATCGTCGTTCGAAGCCATGGGCGCCGCCCGGGAAATGACTTTTTCAAGCCTCGCTGAACCGGCGCTCTTGCTTGGGTTTCTTGTGCTGGCGCGGGTCTCAGGCGCGCTTGACCTCAGCGACATGATGGCCGAGACGCTCTTCGAACACCCCGGGCAACAAGGAGCGGCGATCGCTCTTATGTTCATGAGTCTGTTTATTCTGCTGCTCGCCGAGAACTGCCGGATCCCATTCGACGACCCCACTACGCATCTCGAGCTCACGATGATCCACGAGGTCATGGTGCTCGACCATTCGGGCCCCGCGCTCGGCATGATCGAGTACGCCCGGGCGACAAAGTTCTTCGTTTTCGCGGCGCTCCTGGTACGGGCGATTGTACCCATCGCGGGTGATCGACTCTGGGCCGACTGGCCGCTCTTCGCAACAGGCACGCTCGCGGCGGCCGTCCTGGTGGGGATCGTTGAATCGATGATCGCGCGGCTGCGGCTCGCCCGCGTGCCGGTGCTGTTGCTCTCGGCCTGCATGCTTTCCGGCTTTGGCATCATCCTGCTGGCGAGGTAACCCGATGCTGCCATACCTCGACTCGCTTGTGATTCTGGTTCTGGTACTGAACTTCGTGGCGCTCGGCGTCACGCGGGTTCGCGCGATCGTCAGCTCCGTGGCCGCGCAGGGCGTCTTGCTGGGGCTGCTTGCGCTGTTCATTCATGCCGACCTGGCCCCCAGGCGCGTGATCATGGTCGGCTTCATGGTGGTTCTCAAAGGGATCGCGATCCCGCGCTTGCTCCTGCACGCCATGCGTGAGGCGAACATCGTGGCCGAGATCCGCCCGGTGCTGGGCTCGATGGGATCGCTGCTCCTGGGTGCGCTTGGGACTGCACTTGCGCTTCTTTTCGCGCATACGCTGCCGCTCGCGGACGAACAGAAGCGGTTGCTGGTGGTGCCGGCCTCGCTTGCCACCGTCTGGACCGGGCTCGTGATCCTCACCACGCGGACGACCGCGATCGTGCAAGTTCTGGGCTACCTGGTGCTCGAAAATGGGGTATTCCTCTTTGGCTTGCTCTTGTTGTCTGCAATGCCGCTGCTGGTCGAATCTGGGGTCTTGCTCGACCTGTTCACCGGGGTTTTTGTGATGGGCATCATTGTTCATCACATCAGCCGCGAAGCGCCCGGGGCCGGGCCTGATGTTTCTGCAAGGACGGCGGAGTAATCGATGCTTTACGCGCTTGTTCTCGTTCCTCTGGCGATGGCGGCGCTCGCGGCTCTTGCGCCTGGGGATCGAATCCGGCCGCGCCTGTTGCCCCTGGGCGCCGCCGCGGAGCTTGCGCTTTGCCTCTGGACGATCCATTCAGCGCATCCTTCAGGTGCAAGTCCCGCGCTTGGTGGCTGGCTCATGCTCGATGCGCTCGGCCGGCTGTTTCTGGTGTGGCTGAACGTCTTCTTCCTGATCACGATGCTCTACGCGCCCGGCTACCTGGCCGCCAGGAGCGATCGGCCTAACCGCGTCTTTTGCGCCAATCTGTTCCTGGTGCAGGCGATGATGACGCTCGTCACGCTCGCGCATCACCTGGGTCTCCTCTGGGTGGCGATGGAATCGACCACCCTCGCAACCGCGCCGCTGCTGTATTTCAATCGTAACACTCGCTCGCTCGAGGCAACCTGGAAGTATCTCGTGATCGGCTCCGTGGGGATCGCGCTTGCGCTCCTCGGTTCCTTCTTCCTGGCATACGCAAGGCTCTCCGCCGGGCTCGAGCCCTCGCTCCTTTTCGACGACCTGGTGCGTGAGGCGCACGGGCTCTCGGTGACCTGGCTGCACGCCGCGTTCGCACTGCTGCTGATTGGGTATGGCACCAAACTGGGGCTCGCCCCTGTCCACACCTGGAAGCCCGACGCCTATGGCGAAGCGCCCGGGCTGGCGGGCGCCATTCTTGCCGGGGCCGTCTCAAGCTGTGCCTTTCTGGCGATCCTGCGCGTCTATCAGATTTGCCAGGCCGCCGAGGACGCGGGCTTCGCCGCGGAGATGTTTGTGTTCGCGGGGCTTTTCTCAATCGCGATCGCCGCCGCGTCGGTCGCGCGCGAGCGTGACATAAAACGCATGCTCGCATATTCGAGCGTGGAACATATGGGCCTGCTCGTGCTGGGCGTGGGTCTGGGGGGCAAGGCGATTTATGGCGCACTCTTACACCTGATCAATCACGGGCTTGCGAAGGGCGTCCTGTTTCTTTCCGCGGGCAATATCCACCGGGCGTACGGCAGCAAGCAGGCGGGCGCCGTGACGGGTGCGATGCGCGTCCTTCCCGGTTCGGCTGCACTGTTTCTGGCGGGCTTTTTTGCCATCGCGGGCTCACCCCCTTTCGGCCCGTTCACAAGCGAGCTCGTCATCGCGGGCGAGGCAGCGCACCAGGGGCGCATGATTGTCCTTCTGCTCGCGATCCTGGGAGTGGCCGTCGTGTTCGTCGGCATGAGCTTTACTGTACTCACCGTGGTCCAGGGGGAACCGCCCTGTGCGCCTGATCGATCCCATTTTCGTGAGCACGCCGCCGTGCTGGCGCCCGCCGCGATCTTTCTCGCGCTCGTCCTGGGGCTGGGGCTTGTCATCCCTGATCCCGTCGACCGCCTGCTGGTTGACGCCGCGCGTGCGCTGGAGCCCTCACGATGAACCACTCGCCGCTCCTGGACTGGCGCGTCGGCCGAGCGGTTCCGCTCGAGCTGATCCCGCGTCTCGATCTGGCTCTGCTGCAAGCCTCGGTCATCGAGGGCGTGCGTGAAGGCCTGCGGATTAAAGCACTCTTTGGTCTTGTGTCCGTCGCTGATAAAGCCGTGCATATCTACGCGATCCTGGCCGACTCCGCGCGCGGGCGGGTACGCATCGGCCAGGCGATTCTCAGCGACGATCGGCTCCCCTCGATCACTCCCGAATGCCCCCAGGCGCACCTCTTTGAGCGCGAGATCGCCGAGCAGTTTGGCCTGCGTCTTTGCGGTCATCCCTGGCCCAAGCCTGTTCGCTTTTGCCCTGGCCCGGATGCCATGCCGGCCGCACACGGAGCCGAGCGCGTCCAGGTTGGCGTGACAGACTTCTTCACCGTCGCGGGAGACGACGTGCACGAAGTCGCCGTCGGCCCTGTGCACGCGGGCGTGATCGAGCCTGGGCATTTTCGATTCCAGTGCCATGGCGAGGAGGTGCTGCATCTCGAGATCGCGCTTGGATATCAGCATCGCGGCATCGAACGCGCCATCAAGCGCGTTCCCCAAAAACAAACGATCCACCTGATCGAGGCGGTGAGCGGCGACGCGACGATTGGCCATGCCACGGCCCATTGCCAGGTGATCGAGACGCTTGCGGGTCGAGAGCCGCCGCTACGGAGCCAGGCGATCCGCGGAATTGCGCTTGAGCTCGAGCGGCTGGCGAATCACTCCGGCGACCTGGGCGCGCTCGCGGGCGATGTGGGGTTCCTGCCCACGGCGTCGCACTGCGGCCGACTACGCGGCGACTTTCTGAACATGACCGCCCTGCTCTGCGGCAACCGCTTCGGCCGCGGGCTTGTTCGTCCCGGCGGCGTTCGCCACGATCTCGAACCCGAGCGCGCCCTGGAGTGCGAGCGCAGGCTGGACGCGGCCCTACGCGACCTGGAAGGCACCCTGAGCCTGCTGTGGGAAACCCCCTCGGTCCAGAGCCGATTCGACGGTGTGGGCGTGCTCCCGCAAAGCGCAGCATTCGCGCTCGGGCTGGTCGGCCCCGCCGCGCGGGCTTCAGGACTCGAGCTCGACGCCCGCCAGGATTTCCCTTCCGGTATCTTTCGATTCGCACAGACCCCCGTCTCTTCCTGGCCCAGCGGCGACGTATTCGCCCGCGCTTATGTACGCTGGCTCGAAATCCGCCGCTCAGCCGCATTCATCAAGGATCAGTTGCACGCGCTTCCCGACGGCCCCATCGCGAGCGACTCGATCCACATGCGACCGGATCACCTCGCTGTCTCGCTCGTCGAGTCCTGGCGCGGGGAGGCGTGCCACGTGGCGATCACCAGTTCCCTCGGCCAGCTCGATCACTACAAGATCGTCGACCCCTCGTTTCATAACTGGGCGGGGCTGGCATTCGCCCTTCGAAACCAGCAGATATCGGACTTTCCGCTCTGCAACAAGAGCTTTAATCTCTCGTACTGCGGGCACGATCTCTAACCGGCGGAGTCGACCATGTTCTCGGCCCTGCGTGAGCGCATCCGGCAAGGCAAACGCACCATCCGCGATCCACTGCACGCGCCCCCCGCCCTGCCGGACCGCTTTGCCGGCTTGCCGGTGCTTGACGACTCGCTCTGTGATTCCGCATGCAATATATGTATGTCTGTTTGTCCCACGGATGCGATCGCACGCGACCAATCCACGCTCGCCCTCGATCTCGGCCGATGCCTCTTCTGCAACGAATGTGCACTTGGGTGCCCCGAGGGCGCGATCCGCTTCACGACGGAACATCGCCTGGCCGCGACGAGCCGCGATGGGCTCATCGTGAAATCCGGATCCCCTGCCCCTTCCGTTCAGGTACTCGAGACTGGCATGCGGCGGCTGTTCGGGCGTTCGCTGCGGTTACGGCAGGTGAGCGCGGGGGGCGACGGCTCGGCCGAGGCGGACCTGAACGTCCTGGGCACGGTTGTCTTCGATATGGGTCGATTCGGGATTCAGTTCGTCGCCTCCCCAAGGCACGCCGATGGGATCGTCGTCACTGGCCCCGTCAGCCGCAACATGCGATATGCGCTGCTGGAGACCTATCACGCGATCCCCGAGCCCCGGCTCGTAATCGCCGTCGGCACAAGCGCGATTTCCGGCGGTATCTTCCGGGGCCTGCCCGAAGTCCTGAGCGGCGTCGACACCCTCTTGCCGGTCGACCTCTACATCCCCGGC
>DAIDHX010000186.1 GCA_027451885.1 Planctomycetales bacterium | reverse complement strand
GGCCTCGCTGGGCCGTACAGCCAGACGAGCCCCACGCCCGTGCCGTCGCCCCCCGCACGCGCGATGGCCAGGGTGCCCGCTGGGCCGCTCACGGATTCCTCCTGTGCTCAAGCCCCATCGGGCTGGCTGCTCAACAAGGGGTCCGGCTGGTGGGATGGAAACTATCTCAACACGCTCTACAACCACCACGAGGCGCCGAATTCCGCTCAGTTCGACTGCATCACCTATCACAACCCTGGCTGGAAAGCCGCCCGCAGCCTCCATTCCGGCGGCGTCAATCTGCTGCTCTGCGATGGGCACGTCGTCCTCATCAAGAACTCGGTGAACCTCGGCGTCTATCGCGACCTGTCGACGCGCTCCGCGGGCGAGGTGATCTCGGCCGAGGCGTATTGACCTTCGCAAATCGTCCTTCGCAAATCGTCCTTCGCAGTTTCGTCCTTCGCAAATCGTCCTTCGCAAACCGAGAACCTGCCCGCCGCGTTTTCTTGCCTGGCGACGCGCTTCGTCAGGATGAATGCGCAGGCCGGGAAGGCAGGGGGATGCCCGGAAGGTAGCACGCCTGAAAGATGTCCTAGTGTTAACGCGCGGCACGAATGAGCTTCAAATGCCTTTGAGTTGAGTGGTCGTCGTCATGAAACGTCGCAAAGCGCTGGTTGGGATGGAATCGCTCGAGTCGCTGACGCTGCTTTCGGGTTTCGCGTCCTCGGGGATTCCGCGGAGCATGCTGGGATCGATCGAATCGCCGAGTCGAGAGATCCGCGGTTTGACCAGCCTGCCGAATCCGGACTCAGGGGTGTCGGCGATCGCCTTTGACGCGGGCAACGCGCATCCGCTCCGGAGCTCACAGCTCAATCGATCGACGGCGGTTGAGCGGAACGTGTCGGCTCTCCAGCTCGGCGGCCGGTCGGCATCGGCCGCGGCGAGCGAGTTGGGTCCAACCCACGCGAGGGCGCTTGAAGCCAGGCCGTGGCTCCTTGCCTCGAGCGCTCGTTGGAGATCGGCTCTCCAGGCGAGTGAGACGAGTACCCCGGTCGATGCAATGCGCCTGTCTAAAACCGATGGCTCAGTCTTCGCGGGGAAGGCCGGCGGGGTGGTGGATCGCTTCGCCCGCGGGCAAGGCCATGGGTTCATCGGCGGCGCGGCCGGTGCGAAGTCCTTGCAACGCTACGCGCCTGCTCGGCTCACGTCCAGCCATCAGCTCAATCAGCCGCTGGGGCAGGCGCGGGCGAACAGGATTGCAAGAGCCCTGGGTCTCGTCAAGTCACAGTGCTTCACCCACGCGCAATTCCTGGCCTTCATCAGTGGTCAGGGTAAGAACGGCAGCGGCGATCTCCAGAGCGCACAGCTTGTCGACGAGAGCGTCGCGATCCTCACAAACTCGAATGCAAACCCTGCAATTCGAAGCATCAACGGCCAACCCACTCAGATCGTGCTGGGAAGCTACGGCCTCACGGTCAACACGGCGGGAATGCTGGAAAGTCCCGCGAATGCCGATGCCCCAACACGGCAGGTCAACACCGTCATTGCGCCTGGGGGATATCTCTCCACCTGGTCCGCCGCCAATGGCGCGGAAGCATCCCTGCAAATGCTCTACCGATCCGCATATACCCGGCAACTGCCCTATGGATTCGCCGCGCAGCATCAGGGGGGCGTCACAGAGCTCGCGCTTTATCGCAACGGCCGCAAAAGCGCAGTCACCGGCCTCTCGATGGTCCCATCGATCTGGGAGATCAACTTCGCCTTGATCTATGTTCTGGACCCTGGGCTCGCGGCCAGAATGCCTGCCTACTGGTCTCCCATCCCAGCCCAGGTGGTTGCTGCGCTCGAGCAGAGCGCGACCGGCCAGGTTCCATTTAGTGAATACTCGTCTTATCTGCACTATAACACATAAGTAAGTGATGCGTAATTGCAGTGCGTTGTACTGGGCAGCCGCTGGCAACGCACCGGACCGCGCGCTCGGGTTCGCGTGCCAGCGATTGTCGTGGACTGGATCGATGGTCTGCCGGTTCAGGAGAGATCCAGGGACCGCGGGTTAGAGCACGGCATGCCCGCGCACGGGCGCGAGTTTGGGATGTCACCTGGGCGCCCGGCTATCGGCTGGCGCTGGAGCCGCCTTGCCTGGGCCTTTTGTCTTGCCGGCGGGCCGATTTCCGCCCCGGACGATAACCCTGGCCGGGCAAGCCCCGTTCGCCGGCTGGTTCGCCCTTCGCGGGGTTCGCGATGGCGTGGTAGTGGTCTCCATTGAGCTCGGCATTGGCACGTTTCATGCGGGCTTCGAGTGCTTTTTTCGGCGGCTGGGCTGGGATCAAGCAGTCGCAGCCGGAGCCGATCAGATCGCCGCGACCCGCGGCCAGAAGCGCCTGGCGAACCTCGAAATAGTTCTCAGGCTTGAAGAACTGCAAAAGCGCGCGCTGGAACCGGCGGTCGCGAAGCTGGCGTGCGATATAGACCTCTTCACCCGTGAATGGATCGATACCAGTATGATACATGCATGTGGCAATATCAAAGGGTGCGGGGATGAAGTCCTGCACCTGATCGGGCTTGTAACCGTTGCGCTTGAGAAAGACGGCCAGGTCGATCATGGCGTTCAGGTCGCTGCCGGGATGCGACGAGATGTAGTACGGCACCAGGAACTGATTCTTACCGGCTTTTTTGCTTGCCCTTTGAAACGCGGCGGAGAACTGTTCGAAGTCGTCCGAATCGGGCTTTTTCATGAGCTTGAGAACGTTGGCGTCGGTGTGCTCGGGCGCGACCTTGAGATGCCCGCCGACGTGGTGCCGGGCGAGTTCCTCGAGATATTCCGGAGACTTCCGCGCCAGGTCCATGCGGATGCCGGACGCCACGAGGACGCGTTCGATACCCTCGACTTCGCGGCTCTTCTTCATGAGCTCGATGAGCGGGCCGTGGTCAGTTCCGAGCAGCTTGCAGACCTTGGGATGCACGCACGACAGGCGGCGGCATTTGGCCTCGACCTCGGGCCTGGTGCACTTCATCTCATACATGTTCGCGGTCGGCCCGCCCAGGTCGCTCACGGTGCCGCTGAACCCGCGGTCGCTCGCCATCCGCTGGAGCTCGCCCAGCACCGAGTCGTGCGAGCGGGACTGGATGATCCGCCCCTGGTGGGTGGTGATCGAGCAGAAGGTGCAGCCGCCGAAGCAGCCGCGCATGAGGGTGACGGAATCCTTGACGACCTCGAACGCGGGGATGACCTGCCCCCTGTACATCGGGTGCGGCTTGCGGGTGTAGGGGAGGCCGTAGACGCGGTCCATGTCTTCCTGCGTGATCGGCAGGGCGGGCGGGTTGCACACGACGGGCTGGCGGTCGTGGTACTGCACGAGCGCGCGGGCGTTGAGGGGGTTCGTCTCCTGGTGGATGATCCTGGTGGCCTTCGCGAAGAGCCGCTTGTCGGATTTGACCTCCTCGAACGAGGGGAGTGTCAGGGCGCCTGGGGGGATCTGGTCGACTTCCGATGCGCCCAGGGCATAGGCGACGCCCCGCATGTCGCGGAGCTGCCTGGCCGATTCGCCCGCGGCGAGCCTGCGTGCGATGCTGACGATCTGGTGCTCGCCCATGCCGAAGACCACGAGATCGGCCCTGGCGTCGAGCATGATCGCGCGCTTGACGGTGTCGCTCCAGTAGTCGTAATGGGCGAGCCTGCGGAGCGATGCTTCCACGCCGCCGGCGATGATCGGCACGCCGGGAAAGGCCTCTCGAGCACGCTGGCTGTAGGGGATCGTGGCGCGGTCGGGGCGGAGGCCGATGCGGCCGCCGGGCGAATAGGCGTCGTCGTTGCGGACCTTGCGGTTCGCGGTGTAATGGTTGAGCATGCTGTCCATGTTCCCCGCGCTGATGCCGAAGAACAGGCGAGGGCGGCCGAACTGGCGCCAGGGCTCCGCGCTATGCCAGTCGGGCTGGGACAGGATCGCCACGCGAAAGCCCGCGGCCTCGAGCACGCGGCCCAGAATCCCCATCGCGAACGCGGGGTGATCGACATAGGCATCGCCGGTGACGAAGACGACGTCAACCGAATCCCACCCCCGCGCGAGCATCTCCGCGCGGCTCGCGGGCAGGTGGGGCAGCTCGGGCGTGATCACGGGAAGCGCAGGGAGCATCGTGGGCGCGAGATTGCTCGCAACCGATCCCGTCGTGAAACAACCCCCTGTCGCCTGGCTCATGGCCGCTCGATCCCTTGCCGCGCTCGAAGAGATTTTGAACTCAAAGCAATTGTATCAACTCTTTCGGCCGCGAGCGATGAGCCCCACCACACCCCACCCCAGGCAATGAGCCAAAGGCAGGGTTTTCAGCTCCAGACGACGGCGAGTGGTCATTGCATAGCCGATTGATTTGGTGGCCGATTGATTTGGTGGCCGATTGATTTCGTGTTCGTCTGAGGGTCACAATAGGCATGGAAAGATAAGGGTCGGGTCCGACCTGTTCCGGGCTGGGTTGTAATCGGCCGTTCACGCGACGCGTAGAACTGCATCGAAAACCAGGCAGAGCCCCTGGGATCACGCCATGGAACTCCTCGACCGCGAGTCCTGGGAGCGCGAAATCCTTCAGGCGGTCCGCGCCGAGATGTACAGGCTCGGCCGCTCGCTATCCGTGCAGGATTATGAAGATGAGTATCAGGAGCTCTGCTACCGGCTTTTGGCACGATTGCCAATCATCTCCTCGCTATACGATCCAGATAAAGGTGGACGCAGGGCCTGGCTGCGAGCCATCGCGCGAAGGTCGCTGATCAATCAGCTCAAGCCGAAGGTAGATCGCGTTAGGTATCTTCCCCCCGAGGAGCTCGACAGACTCGGCGACGTTGCTGACCATGAGCGAGAACTAGAGCGACATGCGCTTCGGCGGGTGATCCAATCCGCCCTTGAGGATCTTTCGAGTCGCATTTCAACAAGAAACCTCGAGATCCTCGAGAGACGGATGCTCGGTCAAGAGCGAGTCCGCGAAATCGCGAGAAGCCTGGGCCTCGAACCTCGGGCTGTTTCGCGCAGTCTCAGGCGGTCGAAGGCAAAGCTTAAAGGACTCCTTGAGAGCATTGCAGGTCCCGTGCTCCCAGTGAGAATTGGGCTGATCCCCCAAAAAACGCGGGGGGGGGGGGCGATTTTTGATCCAGGGTTGTATATCAACATGAGGAAACTCGCGGCTTGAATGGCGTCTGGAGAGATCGCGTACGAGCCCGGACAGCGTAGGCTAACAATCACTTGATGAGCCGAACGAGTAGTGACCCCGATGATGAAGCAACTCTCGAGACCGGCATCTCCGTGGCGGATGGTTGGTGCGGCTGCGATCGTGGCGCTGGGGTTCTCGGCCGTATTGGCTGCCTCTCTACGTAAGGGCAACCGCCCAGGCGTGCTCGTGCCAAGGCAAACGATGGTGGAGTGGGAAGGTCCGCGAAATCGAACTGGGATCGGATCGGCCCCGGCTAATATCCTCTTCCTGCTCGATAACACAGGCGACGAACGAGTCAGGATCCTCGGACTTGAGAGTGGCTGCGGATGTACAAAACCGGTCGCGGAGCCGGAGAGTGTCGGGCCAGGAGAAATTGCCACCGTTAGGGTGACCGCGACAACGATCGCGGTTGGGGTGAAGGAGGTGCCAATCACGGTCTTCACCGACTCAAGTCACTCTCCAACCATTAAACTTACGCTCCGTCTCGTAGGGAGGCAATCGCCCCCATTTCTCTTCGTAGCGAGGGGAGACCTTACCTTTAGGGGGACGTACGATCCAGGAGTTGAGCGCAGTTTATCTGTTGTTACGATCGAGCCAAGGATGGAGAAAACAGCTCCCCACGTGGCGTGTAACCTGCCCTTTCTGAGAGTCTCGCTGACCACCACCTTGGATGTTCCCTACAGAGCCGACGACGTGGTACAGAGGCACAGGCGGTATCTTATCGGATTCCGAGAGCCGCCGCCACGAGACGCATTCTTCGGAGAGATTCTCGTAACCGATCCCTGGGACTCTACGAATCAATTACGGGTTGCGGTTTTGGGTCAATTTAGTTCATCCCGTCTCAGATCGTTTCCGTCGTCCGTTGATTTCCAGGAGGGGAAACGCGAGGAAATCCGGATGGTCATCGTGGCTGAGCGTCCCGTCGAGAAGCTTGAAGTCTTCCTGGAAGGGAATGTTAACGGCAGAATCGAGGTGGTCCCGGAGCCTGTGAATCGACCGGAGAGGATCCACACGCTGCTCATCCGGCACGCTGGGAACAGCGCGGTTTCTTCGAATTCAAATGATACGCGGCTCAGAGTACGTACCCTCGACGGTAAGCAGGAGGTTCTGGTCCCTCTGGCCTTTCACGCTCGAGAAACTCTTTCGCCGTGAGGACAGGTCATGAAAGTGGTTGCGCGTCGTGGTGTAGCGCTGGTTGAGGTGCTGGTCGTGATCGGCATCGTTGGGGTCCTCGCCGCTCTGATGCTTCCGGCCGTGCAGTCAGCTCGTGAAGCGTCGCGTCGCGCCTCATGCATGGGTAATTTGCGGAGCCTTGCCCTGGCGTTACACGCGTATGAGGAAAGCTGGGGATCGTTTCCATCGATGCCGACCACATACCTCTTGCCAATTCGGGGCCGCGCGGCCGGGCCCTATTTCTCGGCGCACGCAGAACTGCTCCCGCAACTCGAGCAATCCGCCCTTTTTAACAGCATCAATTTTCGCGTGGCGGCTCGATGGATTGACGATTTTGCGAAGTCCGCCGCCATCGCCAACGACACAGCAGCGAGGCAGACTGTCGGTGTGTTTCTGTGCCCATCCGATTCACTTGCGTATGCTTCGCCCTATGGTCCCGCGAATTACCGGGGGAATGACGGGCTATGTGGCAACTGTGCATCTGGAATCCACGATGGGGCCTTCGCAGCGCGAGGAGTCCATATCCGTGAGTTTACAGACGGCTTATCGGCCACACTCGTGTTCTCCGAGAAGCTGGTCGGTAGTCGAATTCCGGGAAGTTACATTGCCAACCGAGACTGGATCCGCGATTTTCCCGCGATTGGTGTTACGGACCCTCGCGCAATCACAGTAACGGCCTGGGTCGATTTCTGTGCGAGTCTTACCCTCGACCTGGAGCAGGTCAACCATGACGCCGGGAGGACCTGGATGCTCTCGGGCTCCGCATACTCCACGTTTTACGTCTCCGTTCCCCCCAACTCTTTCGTTCCTGACTGTGGAGGGCTGAGCAGAGCCGGGTACGGAGTCTTCGCCGCCAGGAGCTTGCACCCGGGAGGAGTGAACGCAGCCCTGGCAGACGGTTCGGTCCGTTTCTTTCCGAATTCAGTCAACGTCCAGGTATGGCGGGCGCTCGGGACGCGTTCCGGCGAGGAGACGATCTCGGAGGGTGAGTAGTCCCGGATAGATAGTATAGAGCCAGGGACGCCAAGGTTTTCCGTTCTCGTAGCCATTTCAGGAGTTTCTTGCCATGATCCGTAACCTGCCGGTTGTGGCTCTTCGACACACCAGGACCGTTGCCTCGTTGCTGTTCGTCGCTGTGGTACTTCTTGGAGTTGTGACGGGCAATATCGCCGGCCGCCCTGCGCGAGCCGATGTCCAGCCTCCTGTGTATTCCGTCTGCCTCTACGCGGACAACACGTGTGAGAACTGCGCGTATTCCAATCCAAAAGTCTCAACGTGGTGTTATAATATCGCGAATGATTACTGGGGTGACTGCGACTCGGACCTGTTGTTCTCCAAAACGCCTTGCACCCAGGGATCGGGTTACTGCTCGAACTTGTATGACTGCTCTGACCCACCCCGGAGTCTCGATCAGAATTGTGCGGGATCGGGAGGTCAGTTTAATTACTGTAGCAACTGAGGGCTACCAGACCGACCTGGCGACGGCACCATGCGGCGCCGGCCAGCCACAAATACTGTTGCACGCTACGGAAGTGAGGCCAGAGGGTAGCTCGCGACGAACCTGACCGCGCTGCCTCCACAGCCCTGCTCGCGGGCTCGGATTCTTGCGGAATCCCGAGCCAAACAAGGTTTCCGAGTGATGCCGCTCGCAGCCTGGCGTCGAAGTCGGTTGCAACGGCTCTACCATGGGGAATGCATTGAATGCGTCCTGACGATCTCAGCGTCGTGAGGGAAAGGTTGTTGCGCGAATCCACTTTCGAGTCGATGCGACTCAAGGTGTCAATCGATCAAACGGTGGGAGAACGCCGATTCCGGCTCTTCAAAACGTATCTTCAAACAAAGAACGGGAGACGCTATCTCGACGAACGTGGCGGCGCCAGGGCGGACGGATCAGCTTCGCACAGGGCGGCTTATTGTGACGGATCGAGGTGCGCGAACATACAGTATGATATAAAAGATCCGGACAGGCAGCTCGGCGCCATGATCGAGCGGGGATTCGGCTTTGAGCCGAGGTTTGGTTTCTATGATGCGCCCCAGCCTTACCAGTGGTATTATGTCGGCGTTACCCCACTGGTAGAGTCCCTGGCTGACGGCGTCCCGCAGGCCGATCGTGAGGTCATGGGTCGTCCGTGCCTTGTGTTCCACTTCAAGGACATCGGAGTAAGACGTCACCAATCGCTTGTCTTCGCCCTGGACAAGCAAACCGCGATCCCTCTCAAAGTTACCGCATACGATGACGCTGAGGCCATTACCGAGCAAAGGCCCAACTGGGACTGGGAAGCGAAGTCGCTCGATGTTGTTGGGGGGCGGCATTTCCCCAGGCTATCGAGGAATGTTACTTACGCCTGGACGAAGGGCAAGTCCGGCGAATGGGTTTCCAGAGTCACGATCACACAGGAGATCCACGTCGACGAGATTGACTTTGACGTCGGCATACCCGATGCCGAATTCTGGCCTGTCTTCCAGCCGGGATGCCAGATCCTGGATCCGCATCACCTTGCAAAGGAGGTTCAAAGGCCCCTCGCCGCCCGGCAGGTTCCAAAGGATCCTGTTCGTGTTCCCGAGGCGGAAGGCGGCACACTCTGGATCAGCGTTGCCATTCTCGCGGCAAGCCTGTCGCTACTTGCCCTGGCGGCCGTGATCTGGCGGAGGGTGCGTTGAGTCATTGCGGCGCGTGGGGTGCGTAATGCCGGCTAGCGAATGCGTCGCGGCAGCCAGATCGCGGCCATGCGTGCGGCGGTGCGCGGGCTCATGATGATCTGGCAGGCAATGCCGGGCGAGTGGCGCAGGGCCTTCCGAAAGCAGTCGCGTGCGAGCGTGATTTCGCCTGAGCGGGCGGCGTCCCGGCTGCGCATGAGATATGCCGCCGCCAGCCGCGATCGCGCGGTCTTTTGGGATTGCCGCACGCCCGGTGTGCCCGCGAGATCAAGACAGAAGAGCGTGTGCATAAGAGCGGCGGTCTCGTCGAGATCGGCCGCGCCCTGGCGCAGGCGCGTGGTTTCGCTCGCGGGGTGCCAGCGCACGTGGGTGGTGGGTGCTTCGATCCACGCGGTGCGCCAGGTACGCGAGAGCCGGAGCCAGAATTCCCAGTCGACGACGTAACGGAAGGAAGGATCGAATCCTTTGGTTGAGCGAACGGCTTCAGTGCGGAGCGACACGGCGGAACAGCGCAGGGGGTTGCCGCGCGTCATGAACGGGGCGAGTGCGCCTGGGTCGAGCACGCGGTCTGGGCCGGGCAGGCCGCCGGGATCGACTGCGCTGGGCGGCACGGGCAGGCCGTTCGAGTCAATCACGCGCGAGCCCGAGGCAACAAGGCCGATGCGGTCGTCGCTTGCGAAGGCGCGAACGTGTGCCGCCAGGTGCCCCGGCAGCATCACGTCGTCCTGGTGGAAGATGGCGAGCAGCGGCGTCTGGCAAAGCGCTGCACAGCGGTTCCAGTTGCCGGCGAGACCGAGCCGATCGGTATTGATCTCGATCCGGGCTCGATCGCCGGCGAGCTCACGTGCGATGGCGATGGTCGCGTCTTCCGAGCGGTCATCGCACACCAGCAGCTCGAAATCGACACCCTGCTGCGCCAGGATCGAACGCAGCGTCAAAGCAACATATGCCGCGCCGTTACACGTGGGGATCGCAACAGTAATGGGCGCTGCGCTCGGCACGGCTCGATCAACCCACGGGCGGCGGCAACGAAGAGGTATCGCCCAGGCCCCGCAGCGTTTCCCAGGTGTAGATGCCCGTCGAGTGGCCGTCGCTCCAGGCGAACTGGACCGCGTAGGTGCCGATGTTCTCCATGCCGGCGAGCTTGAGATCCGCGGCGATGGTGGCGGGGTCCAGAATGGGGGCGCCGGTCCATTCATCGCGGCAATTGGCGCAGGGGCATGCGCCGCGGATCGTCCGATAGGCGAGGCGATCGATGCGGCCGTCGGGCCAGCCGATCTCCAGGAGTTGCTCAGCTTGCCGGGCGCGGATGCTTTCGGGTGGGTCGGTCATGGTGCGGAAACGCGTCGCAAAGCGTTCTCATCGGGCAAGGGCGTTGTGTCGAGATCCTGGTTGCACACGCCCTTTACTCTAAGGCAGATCGCCCAGTACGCAAAGGGGCGAGCGGGTTGCTCGGCCCCAATGCGGCCTGGGTCCGGGGGTTGTCCGGCTCATTATTTCGGGGCGGCGTGGGCGGACGCTGCGGCCTTTTCGGCTTCACGCAGGGCCGTCGCCGCACGCGAGAGTTCGTTCACAAGCGCCTGGAGCCGCTTGATCTCGCCGTCAAGCGCCTGGACCCGGGCGGCAAGATCCGCCGGACCGGGAGCGGAAATCCTCGAAAGGTCGGTCGTGCCTATGAGATCGAAGCTGATTGGTGACGTCAGGATATGTTCCTGGAGCGGTGAATCCGGTACCACGGAGTAAACGAATTGCTGGTTCTGCCCCTCGGGCGCCCGGGTGACGTTGACCGTCAGCGGCTGTCCCACAACGAAGCCGCTCAGCGGTTGCCTGGCCGGTCCGTTTTCAGCCTTCCTGGGCGGCTTGACCTCGTACACCTGAGGGGTGATTTCGAGCCGCTTGTTCAGGTCGCCATCGCGGCCGTAGTGGAGCTCGACCTTCTTTTCCCCGATCGATTCCACCAATTTGCGGAGCGCAAGCGCATCGGTGAGCGGCTTGCCGTCGAGGTCGAGCAACAGGTCGCCCTTCTTGAGCCCCGCCTTTTCGGCTGGGCTGCCGTGCTGAACGTTGATCACAACGAGCCCCTTGGGATCGCCGTTCATGTTGAGCTGTTCGCGAAGCGCGGGTTCGATGGGTCCGACGGCGACGCCGATCCAGTACCGGGGATATTCCGGCGTATCGTCGATCGCCGGGTTGAGTGCGATCTTGACGAGCGGGCTCAGGCGCACGACGCGGGTTGCGCCCTGGCGCAGGAGCGTGATCGAGACATTCTTGCGATCCCTGGCCTTGAGCGCCTCCTCAAACTGCTGGTCCGTGGCGACGGGGTGTTCATCCACCTTGAGGACGATGTCATGAAGCATTAGCCCATAGGCATGTAATGGCGCATGTGGGTCGACCTGCAAGATCAGGAGTCCCTGACCCTGCGGCAGCTTGAGGTGTGCGCGGGTGGTTTCGTCGACCGAGGCGTAGCGGATGCCCTCGACCACGCTCTGTTGCGCGGCCAGGAAGAGAGATTGGTAGAAGCCCAGCAGTTCAGCGGATCTCGGGGATTGGTCCGTCCCGACTTGCCACCTGGGCATGTAGGCCATGGGCGCGTGCGGATCGGCGTTCCGCGGCGGCGAGGCGGGAACCACATGGCAGGCCTGGCACTGCCTGGTCTGCCAGGTTGCGTCGGCCTTGTTGTGCAGATTCAGGAACCGGGCAACGGCCGGCGAATTGCCTCCGGCTTGAACGCGAACGGGCTTGAACTCGGTTTTGGGGGGATTGGCCGCGGTCTGGCCGGGCGCGGAGGCGGGCAGGGCGCCAAGCGCGAGCGCGATCGCGGCCGTGAGCAGAGGTCTCATGGCAAAGGCTCCAGATAGAGGTTTCGAAGCATCCGTGCGAACGGCCGCGGGCTCCGCGCCAGCGGCCTTGCAAGGTCAAAGGGGGTCGTTACCGGCGTACTGAATTTGCACCCGATCGACGGGCGCCACGATCACGCGGCCGTCGGGTAGAACCTGGGAGACGAACTCGCGTTCCTCGGCGATCTTGTAGCCGTCGCGTTCGAGCAGGTACCGGGCCCGCTCTGGAATGCCGGAAGGCTGCGTGGCCAGGTAGCGTTCCACGGCCTCGAGCTGCGTGGCGGTGATGACCGTGGGAACGAGGGCTGGTGAGTCAGGATTGGCCGCCGGGGGATCAAAGACCACCGGCGCGGGGGTTTGAGCCCTGGCGACGGTCTCGATCTGGGGCGGAAGCTGGGGCTGCGCGGCGACCAAGGCGGGCGGTCTCGTGCCTGTTGGACGGAGCTCGCGCCCGATCCAGCCGAGCGCGAACGCCACGGCCGCCGCGCTCGCAAGGGCAAGCGGCCTGAGCCGCCTGCGTGGGGCACGAGGTGCCGTCGCATCAGCGCGGAGGGCGTCGCCAATGGCCTGTTCCTCGAGAAAGCCCAGGGCGAGCCGCTTCCAGCCGTCTGGCGTCTGGTCCAGAAGTGCGACGGCCTTGCGCAGGTCGGCCGGCGCCAGGCTGCCCGCGACCATGCGGTCAACGAGCGTCTCGTCGATCAAGCTGGGAGTATGGGAAGCGTTCATCGTTCGTCTCGTGAAGGCTCAGGCGCCTGCGTTTCGTGGTCGGTGACGAGCATGCGCAGCTCCTCGCGGAGCCGCTTGCGGGCCCGGGACAGCCGGGCCTCGATGGTGTTGACCGCTGTACCCAGGCGGTCTGCAATCTCGCGTGCGGAGAACCCTTCTGTATGTTTCAGCATCAAGATCTGGGCATCGCGTTCTGGCAGCCGCTTGAGTGCGTCTTGCACCAGCTTTTGCCGTTCGTCGGACAGCAGCCAGCCCAGTGGCGAGGCATGATCCGGGGGATGCCAGCCGCCGTGACCGGCATAGCGTTTCAGGAACGATCGGCCGCGGCCAGCCCTGCGGCGGTACATGAGCACGTGCCGCACGGCCAGGCGATAGAGCCACGCCGCCGCACGCGCGGGGTTCCTGAGCGGAGCCTGCTGGCGCACGGCCGCGAGCGCGACATCCTGCATCACGTCGTCGACCGCGCGGGGTTCGCCCAGCCGGGCCGCCACCACGCGCCTCAGCCAGCCGTGGTGCTCGGCAAGTGCCTGTGCCCAGTCGACGGGCGCTGTCTCAGGCGCCGCCGGTATCGGTCCGCAAGGATCGTTCATGGTTCTGGGAGAGTGTTGCCGCCCGGAACGATCCCTGACGTCCCAGGCCGATCTCTCCAGATTAAGCGATCCGATCGCGGGCTGTCTCGCCGACTGCCGGGCGCGCGATCACGCGAAGATGGAGGTGATCGGCTTGCCCGCGGCGATGGGCAGCGGCCTGCCAAGCGTGTCCATGACCTCGGTGGCCGGGTCGATGCCGAGCGCCCAAAAGAGCGTGGCGGCGACGTCGTCCGGGCTGACCGGATCGGAGGCGGGATATCCCCCCACGCGATCGCTCGCACCATAAATCGCGCCCGGGATCACGCCGCCGCCGGCCATGAGCACCGTGTAGCACATGGGCCAGTGGCCGCGGCCGTCGGGACCGAACTGCCTGGTATTTTGAACCTGCGGAGTGCGCCCGAACTCGCCCATCCAGAGCACCAGCGTTTCGTCGAGCAACCCCCGCGACTTGAGATCCTGAATCAAGGTGGGGACAGACTGATCGGTCAGCGGCAGGAGCCGGTTCCTGAGCTGGTTGAAGTTATCGCCGTGCGTATCCCAGCCGCCGTTGCCGCCGCCGATGAACTCGGAGAAATAGACCGTGACGAACCGCACGCCGACTTCCACCAGCCGCCGCGCCAGGAGGCAGCTCTGGCCGTAACTGGTGCGGCCGTAGGCGTCGCGCATGGCGTCCGGTTCGCGCG